>JAOTYN010000162.1 GCA_029861825.1 Cyclobacteriaceae bacterium | reverse complement strand
GTAGATTACCCGCAGATGCGGGGTATTACAAAGGAGTGCCTATGGGAGGCGATCTTACCAATGCCCCCTCTGGGAAATCCCCATCATTCTTAGTTGCCGCTCGCAAGGATCCTTATTCAGGAAATCTTGATCGCATACAGATCGTTAAGGGTTGGGTAGATCGCCGAGGCAGAGAGCAAGAAAAGGTATATGATGTAGTATGGTCAGGTGAGCGTTCACCGGGAAGTGATGGAAAATTACCGGCTATTGGTAATACTGTAGATATCAATACTGCCACCTGGACCAATACCATCGGCAGTCCCGAGTTAATCACTGTTTGGTCCGATCCTGACTTTGATCCCAATCAACGGGCTTTCTACTACGCCCGGGTAATGGAGATCCCTACGCCCAGATGGACCTTGTATGATAAGGTAAGGCTTGGGGTGGAGGCTCCGGAGGGAGTACCTTTAACCACTCAAGAGAGGGCTTATACCAGTCCTATTTGGTATACACCCTAGTTGAGTGCGAGGGTGTGTGTGAGTTTGAGTGTGATGATGGTATCAGGTGCTCGGTTCCCGGTTCCCGGAAATCGAAAAACTGCTAACAATTCACCATCCACCGTTCACCTTCATTCAGGCTCAGCCTATAAATAAATGTCCGTAGACTTGAAGTAGCCATGTTGATAAATAAGAAATTTAAGATCTTGAGGATATCCGCCACCATTCTACTGGTACTTTTCTCCATTAATCTTACAGCTCAAGATGA
This sequence comes from Cyclobacteriaceae bacterium, assembly GCA_029861825.1. Lineage (GTDB taxonomy): Bacteria > Bacteroidota > Bacteroidia > Cytophagales > Cyclobacteriaceae > JAJCYK01. The sequence continues at coordinate 7,727 of JAOTYN010000162.1, read as the reverse complement.
TGGAGACCCAGAGGATAACTGGGAATTCGTAGTAGCTCCTTATATATTCTTTACATCACTAACCGGTGATGCGGGAGTGGGAGTGACGGGAAGCACGGAAGTCTCTGCTGATTTCAGTGATCTGCTTAAGGTGCTGGAGTTTGGTTTTATGTTTCATGGAGAAGTGCAAAAGGGAGACTGGGGAGGCATGATTGATATTACATTTGCCAAGGTAGGCGATGATCTCTCTGTGGCACGCAACGGGATTGCGGATGTTGAGGCTAAACTGGCTATAATTGAGGCCTTTGGCAACCACCGCTTTGTCCGGGAATGGGGGCATATTGACGCTTTTGCTGGGGTACGATTTTGGGACATAGACCTGGACATGTCACTGGACCTAGGGGGAGGACTGTTTACCGGCGATATCACCCGGGGCGACTCATATGTGGATCCGGTGATTGGCGGACGGGTATTGTACAACTTTTCTGATACCTGGTTTGCCATGCTTCGCAGCGACATCGGAGGTTTCGGCGTGGGATCGGATTTTAGCTTTAATGTGCAACCTTCCTTAGGATACAGGTTTACCGATACATTTTCATTGGTGGGCCAATATCGCTACCTAACCACTGATTTTTCATCTGGTACCTCAGGCACTACCGATTACTTTTTATTAGATATTAACTTGCACGGTCCCTTAGTGGGCTTTGTTTTTCAATTTTGATACCGTAATTAATCTAGTTTAGACTTTTTAAAATATCCACAATGAAAAAGACATTATACCTACTTATAACCAGTTTTATGTTACCGGCTCTCTTATGGTCGCAGTCCAATAAAGAAGAAATTGACCTCATCCAATCCGCCTTTGGTATGGAGAAAAAAGCCATCGTGGCCAAATTTGTTCAGGTAGAGGGTGAGTCCAAAGAGGCTTTCTGGACCGTATACGATGAATATGAAACCGAACGAAAAGCCCTGGGTCAGAACCGTATCACACTGCTGCAGAATTATGCCGACAATTATTTCGAACTCGACGATGCCAAGATCGATGAATTAATGGGTACTGCTTTGAAGCAAAAGGCAGATCTGGACAAGTTGTTGACGAAATATTATAAAAAGGTTAAAGCCCAGTCTGGATCTCAAGCGGCGGCCCAATTCTGGCAGATAGAATCGTATTTGTTGAGCGCTACCCGGGTTGCTATATTTGAGAACATCCCGATGATAGGTGAATTGAAATAGGTCGTTTTTAACCACCATAGACTTCATCGACCTTCAAAGCTCATTAAGTGAAAAATATGAGGAATCTGCTTATCACAACCCTGCTGCTAATTTGTGGGTGTGCCCTGCAGGCTCAGGATTTAACAGTCTCCGAAAAATTAGTGGAGCGCTTTACCGGGCCCTTTCATCTTCGATTTATTTTACAACCTTTGATGGCCATTATCTTTGGGATCAAGGATGGAAGGATGGATGCCAGTCTAAAGAAGCCTCCATATATTTTGAATATAATCTTAGGGAAAGAACGAAGACGGGATATCCTTAAACACGGACTAAGATCCATAGCAAAAGTGCTGGCTATGGGTATTGTACTGGATGCTATAGTGCAGATCTATTTGTTCCATGGTCTTTTTATCATGGGCGCCGTCATGGTAGGAGCTGTGTTGATCGCGCTTCCTTACGCCCTGGCCAGAGGTATTAGTAACAGGTTGAGTAAACGATTGTCCCAATAGCCATTTCATTCAGGAGTGGGCTTAAAAAGATTCTAAAAATTGGAAGTATGAAAACACCGCAAAAGATAAACCTCCGCAGCAGAGAAAGAAGAATTCAAAGAAAATTGATCCTGAAGAATCTCAGAAAAACGGAAATCATTATTTCTGATGATGAGGTAGAATTCTTTAGAAAATATCCTGAAGAACTGGAACTTATGACGGATACCCTAGCCGCTAAGAAATTATACCTGTGGCTGGCGGCTGGCTTCGGCTTTTTACTGGTGGCACTGTCCATATTTTTCAGATTCAATCCCATAATTGGTGATGATAATTTATTTCACGGTTTTTTTCTGGACCTCACTTTTGAAGGGGGCGTGGCCCTGTGGGGAGCTGCCATAACAGTTTACCTGTTGGAAATTGTTTTGGACAATCAAACAGATATCAATGAGGCATATCGTCAAGCAGTTATGAAACGCATTTCAGGTGAGAAGAGGCAGTAGCAGGAACAGTTAGACTAGGCCCTAAAATAAAAGTACATGAAAAGAATACTAATATTATTGATTGCAGGAATTACCATAGTAATATCCACGGAACGTGCTCAGGCGCAAGCCGCTTTATTTATATTGATCTTCGGAGATAAGGTAGCGTCCGAGAACTTCCACTTGAGCCTGGATATTGGATTAAACGCTGCCAAAATGAGTGGATTTGATGATGGCAAGAGTTTAATAGGTCTTAATTTTGGTTTGGGTACTCATATTAAAATAAATGACCGCTGGTATCTGGCTCCCGAATTTAAGCCGCTATCTCCCAAAGGGGCCCGAGACGTGGCGAATCCTATAGACCTGGACGAACAGTTTGAGGTGGATGAAACCAACAGTAAGATCAAACTCAACTACATAGAAGTACCATTGTTGGTGCAATATCGACTACCAGCGGGTTGGTATTTCTCTGCCGGACCTCAACTCAGTTTTCTGACCTCTGCAAAACAAGAAACGGAAATTATCCTGACCAGTGGCACTTTGGTTGACGTAGAGCAAGATCTTAAAGATAATTTCAAAAGTTTTGACTGGAGTATTCCAGTAGAAGTGGGTTATGCGTTCAAAGAGAAACGGGGAGGAAAGGGCATAGACCTCAGGTTGAGGTATACTTACGGCTTTAATGATGTTTTTGAAAGTGGAACAGATCTATCCGCCAACCATTCCACTTTCCAGTTTATCCTGACTTTCCCCTTTGTGGAGGTGGCGGAAGAATAGCTAGTTCTGTATTATCCTAAATACCTTCGGTCATATAATAGATATCAAATCACATTAGTGTTGAGAAAATATAGATTAGCATATACTATTAAAATTGACTGGAAACTGAAGATACTGCTTTATTTTATACTGTTTAGTCTACCAGGAAGTCTGATCTCACAAAATGTAAATAGCGATGAAAATGTAAACTATTACCAACTTTGGTTGGATCTACATTTAAGTCTAAAAGCCAATGATAAGCTGGATTATTTTGGAGATGGTGGTTTCAGGACTTTTTTCAATGATCGTATTTCCGAAAGGATCTATGTACGACCCTCCATTCGCTACCATTATAAAGAAAACATATCATTAATGGGGGGTATTGGGTTTTTCTATTCTCTAGTTCATGATGAGCCTAATGTTTTGGAGATCCGGCCCTGGCAGGGAATACGTGTGGATTGGCCCTCTTTCAAAAGAATTCCGGCACTGGCCCGAAGGCTGGATGTAAACCACTTTCTCAGATTTGAACAACAGATCACTTTTAGCAGTAAGGAGAATGACTTTAATCCTCGTGCCCGTTATAAACTTTCAGCAAATCTAAATCTATGTAAAGAATGTGGCGATCGGTATTGGTACATCCCCACCTATGTAGAGTTTTTCTTTCCCTTTCAGAATGAGGTGGGGGGTTTTTTTACCAATCGCAATAGATTGGGTGCAGGTATAGGCTATGTGCAATCCCGGGACTGGCGTTATGTATTTACCGCTAATCGATTTCGGTCTCGCTCTAGCAAAGAGGAAGACTTTAAGATCTCCGATTATGTTTTTCGAATTAGCATTTACAAAAGGTTGCATAAATCAGAGGCCGACTGATGACCGAACCGGGTGATTTCATTACCTTTCCAAATTGATGATACCAAATGATGATAATAAAATCTCTTAAACTGACTTTTGTCTTAGGGTGCATCCTGGGACTTTTTGGTGCCTGTCAGACCACCAAGCTGTTAGGGTCTTGGAAGAAACCAGAGGCAGCTCCTAAACAATTCAATAGCCTGGGCGTAGTGGTCATGACCCCCAATATGTCCAACCGCACGCTGCTGGAAACCAGCATCGCCGGGGAACTGCGCTCCAAAGGTATTCCTGCCACAGCAACTTTCGACATTTTCCCCCTGGCCGGCAAGAAAGACATCATAAAAGAATTGGACATTGATCCGGAGGAGTTGAAACAGATGGTAAAAGCACGAGTGCAAAGGTTTGAATTCGATGCCCTTTTAATAATTGGGGTACTGGATGTACAGAAGGAGAGCCGATACAACCAGGGACAAAGTTTTTCTTTCGCATTCCCAGTATATGACTACACTTATTACGGCTATTATAACTATGCTTATACCACTATTCACTATCCCGGCTACTATACTACCAAAGCCACTTATTTTGTAGAGTCCAATCTGTATGACGTGGGTTCGGAAAACCTTATCTGGACTGGCCAGACTAAGACGGAAGATCCTCAGTCCGTGGCTAAAGAAGCTCCGGAATTTGCCCGATTGATCGTGAATGAAATGATCAGCAAGAAAGCATTGACCCCTTAACACGTTATCATGAAGTTCTTCAAAGCTGCAGGTATTATGCTGCTGGTAAGTTGCACATTGTTTATACAGGCGCAGCATACAGAACGTTCTATGGAACATGAAACTGAAGCCCATGATCACTCGGAAGAGCACGAGTTCAAACACCATAAGATCTCTCTGGTGATTGGCCATACTCATATCCCCGCGGGAAATCCGGATGAAGGCCGCGTAGGAACGGTAATAGCCCCATCCTGGGGTATTGACTATGAATACTGGTTCAATCATAAATGGGCAGTGGGATTACATACCGACCTGGAAATGATCAGCTATGTGATTGACAATGAAGAACGTTCCGAACTAGAACGGGAGCGACCTTTCATCATATCCGTAGTGGGGCTTTTCAAACCGATAAATAGTCTGGTGGTTTACGTAGGTCCGGGAATTGAACTGGAGAAGAATGAAAACTTCATGGTCTACCGGTTTGGGGTGGAATACGAATTTGAAATGGGCAAACATTGGGAGCTATCGCCGGGTATCTTCTACGACAGCAAGGAGGGGATATACGATTCCTGGTCTGTAGGCCTGGCAGTGGGTAAAAGATTCTAACCTTGTTTTTGTGCACTGGGCTTACTTTGTATATTTAAAGTTCCGCTTTTTAAAACCAGTTTTATGTTTAAAACCAACTCTTATTTATATCGATCTGGATTACTAGTGGTTATGGGGGTTTTAATTTTATCTTCCTGTTCACCAGATGCTAATGAGAGAACTGGTTCTGAACAGCAGCAGACCACTAGTAAACAACCTCAAACAACTGTTAAACCACGTCAAATTAGTCAGCCTCCCGCTGATGGCCCTCCAGGCATGGTGTGGATCCCTGGGGGTACCTTTACTATGGGAGCCCTGGATAACGATCAAGAGGCCCGTCCCGACGAAAGACCGGCCCATCAAGTACAAGTAGATGGTTTTTGGATGGATGTGACGGAGATTACCAATGCTCAATTTTCGGAGTTCGTGGAGGCTACTGGTTACCTGACTACTGCAGAACAAAAGCCCGACTGGGAGTTGCTTAAAACACAGCTGCCTCCTGATACACCTAAACCAGCAGACTCCCTGCTGGTGGCGGCAAGTATGGTCTTTACTCCAGTAGCAACGGACAATTTATTTGACTGGTCGCAATGGTGGGATTGGGTGCCCGGTGCTAGCTGGAGGCATCCCCAAGGGCCTGAGAGCAATATCGAGGGTAAGGACATTCATCCGGTAGTACAGGTCTCCTGGGACGACGCTCAAGCTTATTTGAAATGGGCCGGAAAACGCCTGCCCACAGAGGCAGAATGGGAGTTTGCAGCCCGGGGCGGTTTGATCGATAAACTTTATCCTTGGGGTGATAGCAGGAACATCACCGTATGCGGAAATACCTGGCAGGGCAAGTTCCCTGAACATAATACCCAGGATGATGGTTTCTTCACCACGGCACCGGTAAAATCCTTCCCTCCTAATGGCTATGACCTTTATGATATGGCGGGCAACGTTTGGGAATGGACCAGCGATTGGTACAATGTGTACTATTATCAACAGCTAGCCGAAAAAGGTCTGGCAGTTAATCCTCAAGGGCCTGATCAAGCTTTTGACCCCCGCCAACCTTACATGCCCCAAAGAGTACAAAGAGGAGGCTCTTTCTTGTGCAACGACAGCTATTGCAGCAGTTACCGGGCCAGCGCCCGTATGCACAGCAGTGCGGATACCGGGCAGGACCATGCAGGGTTTAGAGGGGTGATGGCACAGGAAATGTGGGAACAACTCAAATCACCATAATCCTGCTTAAACTCATATTTGTAAGTGATCTTGTTGGTATGGTTCCCTAAATAGATACAGTATTTTTATTGAAATTTTTTCGATAATTTATCCAGGTTACTATCATAGGTTATTAACCAAATAATTCTACAAATCCATGAAGAAACCTTTTATTATGCTGTTTTGGCTTATAGCAACAGCGGCCTGTAACCCTGCAGCATCTGATAATTCAGAAGCTAACATAGCCATTGTCCAAAACTATCTGGAGGCTGTGTCCAACCACGACTATGATGCCATGGCTTCGATTCTATCAGATGATTACCTGGGTCTGGGACCCTCAGTGGGAGATACTATTCGTAAGCAGGAAGCTATCGATAGTTGGAAGTACAATAGTGACAATGTGTACGAATCCGTTGTTTACGAACTTTCTCAAATGCTGCCCGCCAATATCGCTGAAGGACCTGCAGCTGGTGAATGGGTTTCCAATTGGACTTATTTGACCATTACCTACAAAGATGGCCGGGGCCCGGTCAATGTCTGGGTAAATGCCGTTTACAAGATTGAAGATGGTAAGATCGACCGCAGCCGCACTTTTTACAACGAAGCGGATGTCCTGGGGCAATTAGGTTATCGGGTATTTCCTCCTTTGACCGTACCCGATTCTGTAAATAACTGAATGTAATGTTATGAAAAATATAAACTTACTTATTGCGATAATTCTTGGTGTTGGTGGCCTTTTCGATTCCGCATACGCTCAGTCGAATATAGCCGGCCCCTTGGATATGTACGTATTTCCTGCCCAGGGTCAAGATAAAGACCAGCAGGAATTTGACGAATATCAGTGCTACAAGTGGGCTAAGGAACAAAGCGGTATAGATCCTATCAACCCTCCGGAAGTACAAGCCCAGGAAGTGGATAAAGGCCCAGATGGAAGCGCCATGAGAGGCGCGGCTGGAGGTGCTGCAGCCGGAGTTGCAGTGGGAGCCATCGCCGGTGACGCCGGTAAAGGGGCCGCCATTGGAGCTACCTTAGGTGCTTTACGAGGTGTCCGAAATAAGGCGTATAAGAATGCCGCTAAGGACCAACAAGCGCAGCAACAGGCCGCCCAACAGGAACAAGCCATGATGAATAGTTTCAAAAAAGCTTTCGCCGCCTGTATGGAAGGCAAAGGTTACACTGTAAAGTAGTTTGCGTCCCTCAAATAATAATTAATTAATCAAATGTCATATCATCTTTGGAATAGGTTCATACTCCTTTTTACCTACATTTTTGTATTGGTAGGTTTCACCGGTTACACTCAAGACTGGTCCGGATATAACACTGATAACTTCGCTGGCGTCAACCGCATGCAGATCAATCCGGCTTCCATAGCCACCACACCCTATAAGGTGGATGTAAATATAATTGGCGCTGATCTAATCGGATTTAATGCCAACCTCTTTACCAATTTTAAAATAGCC
>JAOTYN010000161.1 GCA_029861825.1 Cyclobacteriaceae bacterium | reverse complement strand
ACCATTCAGGATTGGATTGTAAAGAGACAGCTTTCAGGAATTCCCGGAGTAGTGGAGGTCAACACCTGGGGGGGCTTCCTAAAGCAATATGAAGTGGCCATTGACCCTGAAAAACTGAAGGCCATGGATATAACCATGCGAGAAGTTTATGAAGCGTTGCTCAATAATAATGACATCACCGGTGGCGGGTATATCGAGCGCAATCAGGAGAGCTATTTTATCAGAGGGGAAGGTTTAATAGCCTCATTGCAGGACCTGGAGAAGGTGGTAGTGAAGAATAGAGGAGGGGTTCCTGTTTTTGTGCGGGATATAAGTGAAGTTCGAATGGGTCACGCCACACGCTTTGGGGCCATCACCGGGAATGCCCAGGGAGAGAAGGTCATGGGGCAGGTGATGATGTTGAAGGACGCTAATTCCAGCGAAGTGATCAAAGAGGTAAAGTCCCGGGTGGCCACTGTTCAGGAAACCTTGCCCGCTGGTATTGTGATAAATCCTTTTCTGGAGCGCACGGAATTGATCAATAAGACTACGCTCACTGTAACTGAAAATCTGACCCTGGGTGCGTTGATCGTAATATTCGTGCTGGTGCTGCTTCTGGGTAATTGGCGTTCCGGTCTCATTGTAGCCTCGGTAATCCCTCTGGCTCTATTGTTTGGCATTTCCATGATGAATCTATTTGGCATATCTGCCAATCTGATGAGCTTAGGGGCTATTGATTTTGGGATCATTATAGACGGAGCGGTTATTATTATCGAGTATGTGGTATTTCAAGTGAATCAACACCGCCAGGAATTGCAGGAAGTTTCCGGGAGTGCCTTGCAAGACTTGAAAGATCGACTTACCTTATCCAGTACCATCAAAATGATGCAGCCGGCATTTTTTGGTCAGGTAATTATCTTGATTGTATTTATTCCCATTCTATCGTTGACCGGTGTGGAGGGCAAAATGTTTAAACCCATGGCATTATCATTTGGGTTTGCCCTTTTGGGAGCGATGATTCTTTGCCTGACTTATGTACCGGTAATGGCATCCATAGTTTGCCGGCCCTCTCAACAAAAGCACAATATATCACAGAAAATAATGGAGTTTATTCAGAGTATATATAGCCCCATAATTGATTGGGCATTGCACAGTAAGAAAGTGGTTGTAGGCTTGGCATCGGCTCTATTGATATTGAGCCTGGTGGTCTTTTCTGATTTAGGAGGTGAGTTTGTACCTACCTTGGATGAAGGCGATTTCGTGGTACAACCGGTACTAAAAACCGGAACTTCATTGAGCAAGACCATCGATATCGTAACTGAAATTGAGGGCATTCTTTTAGATGAATTTCCGGAGGTTGAGCAGGTAGTAACCAGGATCGGTGCGGCCGAAGTCCCCACGGATCCCATGTCAATGGAAGAGACCGACGTCATTATCAAGCTCAAGCCAAAAAAGCAATGGACCAGTGCCAAAGGTAAGGAAGAACTGGCCGATAAAATGAAGCTCGCCATGTCGGCCATACCAGGTATAGACTTTGAGTTCACCCAGCCGATCGAAATGCGATTCAACGAATTGATCACCGGTGTGCGCACGGACGTGGCGGTTAAAATATACGGGGAGGATCTGGATGTACTTTATCAATTGGCCAACAAGGTCCGCGACCTTATTGAGAATGTTCCGGGTGCTGCCGATATAAATGTGGAAAAAACCGCAGGATTGCCCCAAATGTCCATTGTCTATAACCGCGAGAAAATCGGTCAGTATGGTATAAACATACGGGATCTGAATCAAATGGTGCGCATGGCTTTTGGTGGAGAAAGCGCTGGAGTGATCATGGAAGGCGAGCGAAGATTCGATCTGGTGGTACGTTTTAAGGAGGATTTTCGAAAAGACATATCCAATCTGCAAAGACTGTATGTGGATCTGCCTAATGGTAAGCAGGTGCCTCTTAACGAGGTGGCTGCCATTGACTATCAAACCGGGCCTGCGAAGATCTCCCGGGATAATGCCAAGCGCCGAATCGTAATCGGAATCAACGTGCGTAATCGCGATGTGGAATCCGTAGTTAATGAAATTGAATCAATTTTAAGGGAAGAGTTGGCCATGCCTCCTGGGTATTATATTACCTATGGAGGGCAATTCGAAAATCTGCAAAAAGCTAAAAAAAGGCTGGCACTGGTGGTGCCGGTGGCTTTGGCCCTGATATTTATCATGCTCTATGTTACCTTCAAGTCCGTATCACAGGCCTTATTGGTTTTCTCAGCCATTCCTTTGGCAGCCATAGGAGGGGTTCTGATGTTGTGGATCCGGGATATGCCTTTCAGTATTTCTGCCGGTATCGGATTTATTGCATTATTTGGAATAGCGGTACTAAATGGGATTGTGTTGATCGAGTATTTTAACGAGTTAGAAAAGTCCGGCATCACCGATGTACATCAAAGGGTATTACAAGGCACAAAAATTAGGCTTAGGCCCGTACTGCTCACCGCCAGCGCTGCTGCTTTGGGATTTTTTCCCATGGCTTATTCCACCTCTGCGGGAGCGGAAGTACAGCGCCCCTTGGCTTCTGTGGTAATCGGCGGTTTAATCACGGCTACCTTCTTGACATTAGTGGTATTACCAGTGCTGTACACCATGTATAAGAGCAACAAGCAAAACCCAAAAGGCAAGGTATTGTCCATTATGGTTCCCAAATTGGTCATTCTCATAGCCTTAATTGGATTGAGTTCGAATCGGACCCAGGCCCAAAACAGGATAATTGATTTGCCACAGGCCCAAGAGATAGCCTTGGAGAATAATCTGGATCTGCAGGCGGCGGGTCTGCGTACAGACCGGCAGAAGAGTTTGCAGAAAATGGCTTTTAATGCCGGTAATACCCAGTTGTACTACAGTTATGATGAAAACAACCTTGCGGATAACGGTACTGCCTTGAACGTGTATGGTATCCAGCAAAGTTTTAGCCTGCCCCACGTTTACAGCCGACGTTCAAAACTGTTTGAAAAACAAACAGAGTTAAGCGAACTACAGCTGAGAATCAGGAAAACGGACCTCATTAAAGGAGTATCACAAGCGTACCATGAGTTGCAATATCTGAATCAAAGACTGAACCAGTTAATTTACCTGGATAGCCTTTACGGTCGCTTTGCCGGTGCCAGTAATCGTCGTTTTGAGTTAGGAGAAACGGACTATTTGGAGAAACTAACCGCTGAAGCCCGCCATTTGGAGCTCAATACCCTGGTCGATCAGGCTCGCCTGGAAGTAGATATCAGCCATCATAAACTGGCATCGTTGCTGCAGTTGGATCAAGAGTTCGAGATTGCCCTTGAAGAGTTGATCATGCTGAACTTCGATTCATCCAGTTATCAGGGTTTCCGTGATAATAATCCCGCTATCCAATACTATCAACGATTGACCAATGTGGCGGAGGCCCGTGCCAAAGTAGAAAAGAGCCTGCAGTGGCCCCAGATAAGAGCAGAGTATTTCTTGGGCCGCAGTCAGGGTGAAGGAGCCCAGAGTTTTGACGGCTATCAGTTTGGTTTGGGGATACCGTTGTTCGGAAGCGACCAAAGAGCCAAAGTACAAGCCTCCCGTATCGATATCAAAACCCGTGAACTTGAAGCCATGAGTTTTCAACGCCGTTGGGAATCCCGCTATCGTCAATTAAGTGCCGAACTGCAGAAATACCAGAGCGCCTTGCAGTATTATCAATCCAACGGACTTAGCCTGTCCCGGGAGATCGTGCGCATGGCCCATCAAAGCTATCAAAGTGGAGAATCCGGATACCTGCAGTACATTCAGAGTTTGGAAAGCGCCCGGCAAATCAACCTTAGTTACCTGGACAATTTGCATGGATACAATCAAACTGTTCTGGAAATCCAATACCTAGTAAATCCTTAGTCTCATGAGTTCAATAAAATATCTATATGCATTTCTGGCCCTGAGCCTATTTACGGGCTGTTCTACGAAAACTACAGACGGGGATCTTACAGAAGCGACTGGTCAAACTGAACTTATAACTTTAAGCCAACAGCAAAAACAGAAAGCCGGTATACAAACAGGTGCATTGGAAGACCGGGAAATGTCTGATATAGTAGCTACCAACGGCTATTTCGACGTCCCCCCTCAAAACAAAGCTCAGATCAGTTCATTCAAACCTGGATATGTTAAGTCTACCAGTTTGCTGGTTGGGGACTATGTAAAAAAAGGTCAGTCTGTGCTGGTTTTGGAAAACCCGGAATACGTTAAGGCACAGCAAAGTTATATGGAGGTAAAAGGGCAATTGAAATACCTCAAAGCTGAGTATGAACGAAAAAAGGTACTGGAACAAGAGAAGATCACCGCCCAGAGGAATTTGCAAAAAGCCCAGGCGGACTACCAGTCTGCGCTGGCCCGATTACAAGGATTGAAGAAAGAACTGCAATTAATGGGGGTCAACCTGTCAAAGTTGGAGGCCGGGCAATTTACTACTACCATGAGCATCAGAGCTCCCATAGAGGGTTCCGTCACCAAGGTGAGTACCACCATCGGGAAATACGTACTCCCCCAAGAAGTGCTTTTAGAAATGGTGAACACTGATCACATGCATGTGGAGCTGGAAGTCTTTGAAAAGGACGTCACCAAAGTCAAAGAGGGGCAAAGCATCCGCTTGCGGATCCCAAATTTATCAGATAGCCTTTATCTGGGAGAAGTATACTTGGTAGGCAAAGCCCTGGATCCGGGAACGCGATCCATACATGTGCACGGCCATATTCCCGAAGAGGAGCGGTTCGTTCCGGGCATGTATGTGGAAGCCGAGATCGTCATTGCCAGTAAAATGGTGGCGGCCCTGCCGGAGAACGCAGTGTTGACAGAAGGTGAGGAAGCTTATATTTTCACAGAAATGCCAGCCGATGGCGAAAAGGTGGCATTTCGAAAAGTAAGAGTAGAGACCGGTTTGGTTTCAGATGGCTGGATCGAGGTTATACCCCAGACAAAGCTGAAGGACGGCACTAAGGTGGTTTATGAAGGAGCCTACTACTTATCTTCCAGCAGCGGTGGTTAGTGGTATTTAATGGTGGTATTCCGAGGGGCTAACTCCGTAGACCTCCTTAAAGCATTTAGCAAAATGGGAAAGATTACTAAAACCCACCCGGTAAGCTACTTGGGTGACACTGTCCCCTTTTCGAGATAAGATCTGTGCAGCTTTCTTCAACCGGTAATTCCTCTGGAATTTACCTGGAGCCATGTCGGTTAACGCTTTCATTTTGCAGTGTAACTGAGTTTTAGACATGGCTAATGCTTCTTGCATTTGGGGCACTCCAAACTCTGTGTCCTCCATATGAAGGTCCAATAGGTCCATCACTTTTTGCAGAAACCGTTCATCCATGGAGGTGATTTTCATTTTTTTAGGTTCCAGGGTGATCAGCTTGCTATAGTGCTGTTGGAGTTTTCGGCGTTGCTCTATGAGATTTTTAACTCTGATTCGAAGTTCCTGTGCATTGAAAGGTTTGGTCAGGTAGTCATCGGCTCCAGTTTCCAAACCCTCCAGTTTGTTTTCTTGCCCGGCCTTGGCGGTTAACATTATCACCGGTATGTGACTGGTGCGCTCGTCATTTTTCAACTTCCCGCACAATTCCATACCATCCATTTTAGGCATCATAAGATCAGTAATGATCAAATCCGGGACCTGGTCTATGGCCATCTCCCAGCCTGCTTGACCGTGTTTTGCCTCGAATAGGCTATAATCATCGCGTAGATGTTCCCCGATGTAGTGTCTCATGTCTTTATTATCTTCCACTACCAGAATAGCGACCTTGTCAGTGCCATTATCCGGTATTGGTTGGGAGCTGTTTAGGTAGTTAGCTGATGTCAGGGGAATATCTTGTGTCTCCAGGGAAAGTTGTGAGGTCCGGTCCCGAATCTCTTCTAAGGGAAATGTAGCGGTAAAGGTGCTTCCTTGACCTAAAGAGCTTTCCACTGTGATTTCACCCTTCATGAGGTTAACTAACTCTTGTGTTAAGGCCAAACCAATACCAGTGCCTTCATGCTCTCTGGTATAAGAGTTGTCTACCTGGTAGAATCGATCAAATATCCGGGGAAGTTGCTTCTCAGTTAGGCCCTTGCCATTATCTGTAATAGTCAGCGTTAATTGGTCAGATTCATGGACTGCACTTAGACCAATTATTCCACCATCTTCGGTGAATTTAAAGGCGTTGGCTAACAAATTATAAATGATATTTTCAACTTTATCCTTGTCGAAAGAGGTCCACAATGTGCTATTGGGAATGTTAATCTCATAATCTAAATCCCGTTGAGCGGCGTGTGAACTAAAAGAGGAGGCCACTCTTCTCAGGAACTTGAAGAAATCGCCTTCAGTGGCGTTTAGGTGGAGTTTGCCGCTATCCAATTTTGAAAGATCAAGCAGTTGATTAACTAACCTCAGCAGCCGATCAGCATTTCTATTGATCATTTGTGAATGCGTTAAACTTAATTTCTCCGAGCTATCCTTTAATAATTGCTCCACCGGGCCTTTTATTAAGGTGAGGGGAGTCCGGAACTCGTGAGAGATATTGGCAAACAAACGGGACTTTAGGTGGTCCATTTCCTGTAATTTTTCAGCCTGAGCTGCCAATGTGTGGGTTTGATGTTCCAACTGCTGGTTTTTGTCTTTTATTTCAGCAGTTCGGTGGGCCACTTCAGTTTCTAGAAACTCTTTCTCCTTACGTAATTGTGAAGAGCGCCATTGAATGATCGAGCTCATGAAACCCACTAAAACCAGAGCATAACACAGATAGGCCCACCAAGTGCGATACCAGGGTGGTAATATTGAAAAAGTAAATTGATCTTCTTCACTGATCTCTCCATAAAGGTCCTTAGCCCGGACCTTAAATGTATAATCCCCTTCCGGCAGATTGGTATAGTCCTTTTGCGTTTCATCATTCCATTCCGACCAATTTTGATCGTACGGTTCTAATAGATATTGATACTTATGCTGCTGTTGCAAAAGAAAAGTAGGATAAGCATAGGTAAAGCGAAACTGGTTCCCAGAATGCTTAAAAGGCGAAATAAGTTCTGACAGTATTTCATTGGTGTTACCGGCGTACACTAAGGAGTCATTCCCATAAATCACATTCCGAATAAGGCATTTTCTTTTGAGGCGTCTGTTCTTTTGTTTCTGAAGGTCATGACGGATAAGCCCTAATTCTCCAACCAACCATACTATGCTGTCTTCGGATAATTCAGGAAATATTAAATCATCAGAGAAATTCAATATTCTGGAATGACTTAGGTCTTGCAGGTGGAAGTCCCCGTTTTGGTGCCAGGCGACCATACGCTTCAAGGCTTCAGTACCCTGGAATGTTCGAAACCAAACATGGTGATTATCATCTAGATGTTCTAGTAATATAGATTGGGGCAAACCAAATTCGGCAGAAAGGCTTTGTTCCGGGATGAAGCGATCACTGCTAACCTGGTACTCAAAAGTTTTTTTGAGATTAAAAGCTGCAAAAAATACACGATCCTGGAACTGGTAAAGGTTGCCGCCAACCCCGGGCAGACCTTGCTCTGTGCCGTATCTCCTACATATGGGGTTTTTTAAATTTTTGGCATGAGACTTACTGGGAAAGGAAATATTCCAGACCCAATCTTCGCTGGTCTCCAACCATAAATTCCCTGAATTCTCTTCTAAAATAGTATAGGTGGAACCCACCACTCCCTGGATTTTACCTTCATTGATCCAGCGTCCATCCTTTCTGTAAATGGAACCCACTCCATCTGCCAGGCCCATAAACACCCTGTTGGGGTCTACTTTTGAGCGGTAAAAAGAGGAAGGATTCCACTGACCAATGGAGGTCAAATTAGTTCCGTCAAATTGGAAGACGCCATTTTCTTGGGCTGTTAATAACAGATCATCAAAAACCAATAAATCCCAGATCTTGTTCTTGATCTCCTGAAAAATCCTGAAATAAGCCTCTGGTGACTCTTGACGCTGCACTAAATGTAATAGTCCCCTGCGAGAGCCTACCAACAAATTCTGTTTATAACGCACGATTTTATTGATTCCACCAGCTATTCCAGCATGCTCTCCAAAGTTGGTGAAGGCACTGGGATATTCAATCTTAGCGATACCATTATCCAATGAAGCCCAGATTGTCCCAGGATCCCCATGATTTAGATTGTTTACCTGAAGGGTGGGAAGAAAATCTTCACCAGTTATAGCAGAAATCAACTGGCCCTGTTGATTTATAATGATCAATCCTCCTCTCAGGGTTCCAAAGGCGAAGGCAGCATCCTCTAGTTGTAGTCCGGAGTATAAGGTGTTGTTTTTCAGGTGTGCATCAGCCTCAGTTTTTAGGGCTTTTTTCTTGCCATCTTGTAAAAGGAATAACCCGTTTGCCGTAGTTCCCAGAAGTAAACTGTTTGCGCCATATTCCATAATTACATAAACATTTTCATCCGCAAATTCTTCGCCACCTGGAAGTAAATTAAAACCCTGATTATCTAACTCCATGATCCCTGAC
>JAOTYN010000582.1 GCA_029861825.1 Cyclobacteriaceae bacterium | reverse complement strand
GCTTTTTCAAAAGTGGACAAATCTTGTAGCGCTCTTCATGGGTATCGTGATACAGTGCATCCAAAAGTTCGTAAACCTGCTTAATACCAATAGCCTTACAGAATTCAAATGGTCCACGGGGATAACGGGTTCCTAATTTCATCCCGGCATCGATATCTGGCTCTGAAGCAGTACCTTCCTGCACCGTGTAGAAGGCCTCATTGATGATCATGCAAATAACCCGGGGAGTTACCATTCCTACCCTGTCGTCAACCAGTACATAAGGACTTTTCAAGCGGTCGCAAAGCTCGTCAACCACAGACTTGTCGACCTGTGGGGCCAGGGTCAGTTCCAATATCGGTCGATCAAACAAGCTAGGCCAACCGTTAAAGCCTGCCAGCAATGCAGGCCATTTATAGGTCCGCTGCAAGCCCTGGAGAGAAGTCTTAACGCTGTTGACTAATAAATGGAAGCCTTTTTTATCTTGGTATAATCTGTGATGCGCCCATTCCTCCATGGTGAAATCAAAAACCACTTGGGCTTTTTCTAGATCATCATTGGAAAGATCACCTGAAAATTTATATACAGTTGGGTGAAGGTCCCTGAATTTTGACTTAAATTCCGCTTGTGAGGGGCTATCCCCTACCACCAATATATTCATACTAAATAAAACTGATCTAAATTACGCATTAAAAGTAAATATGCCATGGATAAGAAAACAGTGATAAACTCTACCCAAGCTCCAGCGCCTATCGGACCCTACAGTCAGGCAGTAAAGGCAGCTGGGCTTTTGTTTGTGTCCGGTCAGGTAGCCATTGAACCTAAAACCGGTGAACTGGTGGATCAGAATATTGAAGCTGAGACCCATCAGGTCATGAAAAACATAGGGGCCATCCTGACGGCTGCTGGAGCCGATTTCCATCAAATTCTGAAGTGCTCCATTTTTGTTAGTGACATGAACGACTTTGCCCGCATCAATGAGGTATACGGCACCTACTTTGACGATCAACCACCCGCCAGGGAAACGGTGGAAGTTAGCCGCTTGCCCAAAGATGTAGGGGTGGAGGTCAGTTGTATAGTACAGCTTTAGCCAGTGTCTTATCTCTTGTTGGTATTAACCGATTTCTATATTTTTGCCAGGTGATAATTTATTGATACTATGACTTCGAAAGTGAGGGTTAGATTCGCACCCAGTCCCACCGGTGCTTTGCATATTGGTGGTTTGCGTACTGCACTCTACAATTTTCTATTTGCCCGAAAACACCAAGGGACTTTTGTATTGAGGATAGAGGACACTGATCAGTCCAGATTGGTAACCGGGGCGGAGGATTACATCCTCAAGGCCCTGCACTGGCTGGACATTGCGCCTGATGAGGGTCCGGAACAGGGAGGTCCCTATGCCCCCTATCGGCAAAGCGAAAGGGCGGATATTTACCGGCAGTACGCTATGCAATTAATGGAGGAGGGGAAGGCATATTACGCATTCGACACTCCAGAGGAATTAGATGCCATGAGGCAACGACTAAAAGAGGCCAAAGTGGCCTTCCAGCAATACAACAGCATTACCCGGACCTCCATGCGCAATTCTCTTACTATGTCGCCCGGGGAAGTAGAGGAATTAATGGCCCAGGAAGTACCGTATGTGGTTCGTTTGAAAATCCCACCTAAAGAAGATATCCGGTTCCAGGATCGCATAAGGGGTTGGGTAAAGGTCCATAGTTCCACTATAGACGACAAAGTTATTTTAAAATCCGGCGGATTGCCCACTTATCATCTGGCCAATGTGGTGGACGATCACTTAATGGAGATCACCCATGTTATCCGGGGCGAAGAGTGGTTACCTTCCGCCCCCCTACATGTGTTGTTGTATCGATTTTTAGGATGGGAGCACGAAATGCCGGAGTTCGCTCATCTACCACTGATTTTAAAACCGGACGGTAACGGTAAGCTCAGCAAAAGGGACGCCGATAAGCAGGGCTTTCCCATTTTCCCTCTGACCTGGAAGGACCCTCAAACCCGTGAGATGAGCGAGGGATTCAAGGAAAAGGGTTATTTGCCGGCAGCTCTGGTAAACTTTCTGGCTATGCTGGGATGGAATCCCGGAAACGAGGAGGAGTTGTTTTCCGTTAAGGAATTAATAGAGGCCTTCTCTTTGGACCGCATAGTTAAATCAGGCGCGAAATTTGATATTTCTAAAGCACAATGGTTCAATCAGCAATACATTCGGGAACTACCGGTCTCCGAATTAGAAAATCACCTCAGAGAGAAGTTGAAAGACCATGGCCACGATGC
>JAOTYN010000160.1 GCA_029861825.1 Cyclobacteriaceae bacterium | reverse complement strand
TAGGGAGTACATGATTCATAAGCTCGTTCTGTGGGCAACCGTTCCAGTCCTCCGCCGATAGACGGCAAAGTTTAACACGATCCTAGGGGTGCCATATCCGCAATACAGGTTGGAGGCGAGGATACAATAGTAAAGAAGCGATACGGAAAAAATTTTCCCAACCTCAACCGCTGATACCCTCAATTCGTAATTTAATAATGGTTGGGTGGAGGGGTCCCCAAATTGTAGTTAATCCTAAATAGAAAGGGTATGGCCATAGCCGTATAGAACTCCAGAACTTTCC
The DNA here is from genome assembly GCA_029861825.1 of Cyclobacteriaceae bacterium. Classification (GTDB taxonomy): domain Bacteria; phylum Bacteroidota; class Bacteroidia; order Cytophagales; family Cyclobacteriaceae; genus JAJCYK01. The sequence goes on along the minus strand of JAOTYN010000160.1, from coordinate 8,209 downwards.
CACCAACTTAACTTAAGCCTCATTGTATAAGTGCACCACCCTCATCCATCCACTTATGAAAAAAGCCGAGATCCTAATCTCAGCTTTCTCTTGGTTTAAGGTTAGGAACGTCCGGATATGTTAGCTATCAGCATGCTTATGATAGACTTTGGCCACGATTTTCCATCCGCTGTCAAATCGCAACAAACTCAAGTAGTCAGTGTAAACATGTTTGCCGTCTTTGAACAATTCGACCTTAACAGCAGCTGAACCTCCGGTTACATCTACCGAGGGAAGTTTATGCTCCCATACTTGCATTTCATAATCCGGTTTAGCTTTCCTCTTTTCAATGCCTGCGATCCAGTCCGCAATGTCATAGCGACTTATGGTTTCACCTTTAGCGCTAAAAATCGCAAAGTCTTCATGAAATCCATTTTTCATGGCTTTTGTGTCCTGGTCGTTAAACGCCCCATTAATGTAAGCGGATTCTACCAGAGCGATTACTTCCTTTTCAGCTTTCGCTTCTTTTGAATAGTGGGAAAAGGCCATCAGGGAGCCTAAAAGCACTACCGCCAAAAAGCCCAAAATGTGGTTTTTATAGTTCATAGAAAAAGTTTTAGTGATAACCATTTTTACGAGAAAAGTCTATGCTTTGATACTCATTTGGGCAAATTTTTATTCATTGTCCCAACATTTTTAATTTATTTATCGTATTATTGCAATAAACAGATTAATAATGGGCGTTACCAAAACTGAAAACTTTACTAAGTCTCAAAACCAATTGGCCACCCTGGCCAAGGCCCTAGGGCACCCGGCACGGGTAGCTATACTTGAAAAGCTATTAAAAATAGACCGCTGTATTTGTGGAGATCTGGTTTCAGAACTACCCTTGTCTCAAGCAACCGTTAGCCAACACTTGAGGGCTCTTAAAGATGTGGGACTGATCAAAGGAAATATCGAAGGTACCAGTGTCTGCTACTGCATTGATCGAGACAAATGGAGGGAAACTCAATCTCTGCTGAACGCAATGTTCGACACCTTCAACCAAAGCTCTTGTTGCTAAAAAAAATTTATTCTATTTAATCGCAATAAAACGATAAATAATATAACTTAACATATCATGAAAAAAGCCGATGATTTAAAGAAAATGGTGGCCGAGAAATACGGTGACATCGCTGAAAAAGAAAGCTCCTGCTGCGACAGTGCCTGCGCCTGCGACGACTATAGTTTTATAGGGGATAGTTACCAGTCTCTGGAAGGTTATGTACCGGAAGCGGACTTAGGGCTGGGATGCGGCCTTCCCACCGAATTTGCACATATTGAACCGGGGGAGGTTGTAGTTGATCTGGGCAGTGGTGCTGGAAACGACTGCTTTGTAGCCCGTTCTCTGGTAGGGCCGTTAGGTAAGGTGATCGGTGTGGATTTTACTCCAGCAATGATCGAAAAAGCTCGTGAGAATGCTCGCAAACTGGAGTTTAAAAACGTCCATTTTGTTGAGGGGGACATTGAGAATTTGCCACTAGATCCTGATACCGCTGATGTAGTAGTAAGCAATTGTGTTTTAAATTTGGTGCCTGACAAAAGGGCTGCGTTCAGAGAAACGTACCGTATTCTTAAACCGGGAGGACATTTTAGTATTTCCGATGTAATCATAAATGGAGATTTACCTAAAGATCTGAAGGAGGCCGCCGAACTGTACGCAGGTTGTGTATCCGGAGCTATTCCCAAGGAAGACTACCTGCGGATTATCAGCGATGCTGGTTTTAAAAATGTACAGATCCAAAAGGAACGGGAAATCACGATTCCGGAAGAAACCTTAAGTTCGTTGCTTAGCCCTGGTCAGCTAGAGGAATTCAAGACCTCCAACCTGGGAATTTACAGTATCACGGTTTATGGTGAAAAACCTCAGGAACCCTGTTGTGATGATGAATGCTGTTAATAAAACCTTATTCGAATGACCTCTGTTCTGGTGTTATGTACAGGAAACTCCTGCCGCAGCCAAATGGCCGAAGGATATCTCAGAGCCTTTGGAGGCGATGATCTGAAAGTTTATAGTGCCGGAGTGGAAACTCATGGGGTCAATCCCCGTGCAGTGGAGATCATGTCCAGGGACGGAATTGATATTTCTATGCAAACTTCCAACCTTGTTGACGAATATCTGGACCGCCAATTTGATTACGTGATAACGGTTTGTGATCACGCTCGGGAAGTATGTCCCGTATTTCCCAGTGAGGCTCAGCAGCTTCATCAGGATTTTCCGGATCCCGCAAAGGCCGCCGGGGACCAGGAGCAGGTGATGCAAGCCTTCGCTCTTACCCGCGATATGATCAAAGCATATTGCCAGAACTTCATCAAAAAATACCTGTAAACCTAAAAAGGCAACCCATGGGGTTGCCTTTTTGTTGCTGTCAAGTCCATTTTGGACTTTGATCACACCTGTTTTATTTCTCTAATATGGTAAACTCTACTCTCCTATTTTGCTGCCTGCCTTCATCAGTGACATTGGTTGCCACCGGCTGGGCCTCACCGTAGCCCGTAGAAATTACCCTGTTACTATCAATCCAATGTTCCAGCAAGAAGCCGCGGACCGAACCTGCCCGGCCATCGGATAGATTGATATTATATTGATCCGATCCTTTGCTATCGGTATGGCCTCCTATTTCAATTTTGACGGTGGGATTATTCTTTAAGAAATCCACTACCGCATTGAGCTCAGTAATGCTCTCAGGTCTTAGATCGGTTTTGTCAAAATCGAAAAATATATTATTCAACCTTACGGTAGTTCCGATCTCAATCCTATCCAAATAGAGGTCCTTTTGAATGATGGTATCCGCCTCCAACTCTGGAACTTCTAGATCATCGGCCCCATTCATGTAGCCTTCTGAACTGGTAATGATCTGATACTTGCCATCGCCCGTTAGTTTAACTTCATAAAAACCGTCATAACCTTCCGACACCACATTATCTACTTCTAGTTGATGTATCTCGTATTTTACTTGAGCACTTACTGGATCGTTGGTCTCACGATCATAGACGTGACCCCATACCATCAACTTGGGCTTAGGTTTTTCAACTGGGATCAGAGATAGAATATCCAGACTGCCACCATCCAAAGACATGTAGGCACGGGTGGTAAAAACGTTACCCTTATCATCAACTGAATAATAGGCATCAAACCCTGAAGTGTTGACTGGCGCTCCCAAATTTATAGGTTCGGACCAATGCAACCAGCTATCATCTAATCTCCTGGTCACATAGATATCTGTACTACCTGAACCTCCGGGCCTGCCGCTGGCAAAGTACAATGTCTTGCCATCGGGATCCAGTGAGGGCCCGAATTCATCCTGACGCGTATTCAGTTCTTTAATAAATTGAGGCTCGGACCAATCGCCATTCTCCTGTAAAAAGCTCACATATAAATCGCTGATTTTCTGTCCTTTCAACTCGTTGAAATACATAATAAGCACCTTACCATCCTGGGTCATAATGCCTCCTGAATACACCCCTTTGCTCATTTTATCCAGGCCCTGGATACGCAAAGGCCGGGGATTACTCCATCCAGTAGCCGTACGATTCGAAAGTGAAAACCCTTTTGAGGACTTTCCGGAACCGCCCCTCAACAATAAAGTATTGCCTTCATTGTTAACACTCATTACTTGATTGTAACGTTGCTGATTTAAGGGAGCTGTCAAGCGTTGTGCCTCGCGCCAGTCCCCTTGTGAAGTTTTTTCCGTAAACCAGATGTCTTGACTGCCCTTGGTACCATAGTTATTATCGGGATGATCGGCCACAAAAAAATACAGGGATTTACCATCCGTGGAGATGACAGGTGCTCCTTCATGCCATGGCGAATTGACTTTCTTGTCCAGTCGCTTTAGCTGGTAGTCAAACTGTTTCTTCTTCTTGGGAGGGTCTGGGTTTTCCGTAGTTGCCAGTTGAGCCTGCAACAAGCCTGGAAGTGCTATCAAACAGACCAAAAAATAAATCACTTGATTCATAGAGCGCTAAAATACAGGCATAGCGCCTCTCTTACAGATCATTATCTAACTAAAAATTACTATGTACAGATTTGGAAGAAATTGCACAAAAAATAGGTGTTTCACATAGTCTCCACCGTGTCCATATAATTCATGACAATAAATGACAGGATTAAACCGGAGGCAATACCCTCCACCGCCACGGCTACCGCTGCAATATAAGGGTTTAGATATTGGCCGAACGGTTCGTTCTCCACCATGGCCTGCATGAAAGCCGGATCCAGGAAGTTCGTGTAAACAAATACAAATAGAGCAAAAATCACCGATCCAATAATGGCAGTTAGAACACCAAGCCCTAGTCCTTTAAGATAGGTGAATGACTGTGGTTTTTTTTCCCTGAAGGATCGAAGTGCCATCACCACAGCTACTGCAAGCACGAAAAAATTCAAAACCCTTAGCTCAATAACATGTAATACTCCCAAGACTTTCATGATGAAAAACAGGGCGATCAGTCCAAGTGCGGCAAAAAGCCCGAATTTCTCAGCGGTTTTTTCTACAGTGATTTTACTCATAACGAAAGACGAAGTTGGTGTCTGATTCAATATAAAGAATTTATTTCTTTAGTTTACCAGTTGATCTCATGAATTCAAACCTCCGAAACTAGTGGCAAAACATGTCCTCATATTGGGTTGTGGTCGCAGTGGCACCTCCATATTGGGTGAGCTCTTCCAGGCAATTCCCTACTATCGGTATTTGAGTGAACCTGACCTTGATATTCTGGCCAGTGTAGATTTTCGTAAACCAATTGCCGTAAAAGTACCCAGACCGCTATCGCATCACAAAACTTCCCCGGGGTTACCCTTTTATTGGCCTGATTTCACAAAGATCATAGCAGAACCCGTGGTAATAATATGGCAAGTACGGCATCCCCTGGATTCCATCTGTTCCTTAATAGTAGGGATTTCCCGCAACTGGGGACATCATCCGCGCCCTCAGGATTGGCAGGAATGGTGTCATAAATCTCTGATTGAACGATGTGCCTACCATTGGAATTATCTAAACACCAAAGGATACAGACAAGTCAAAAACAGAGCGGTCGTAAATCGATTTGAAGATATGATAAGCAATCCCCTGGACAATGCCCAAAAAGTGCTGGCAATCGCTGGTGTGGATATTCCACACTACCAGGAGGAGGTTGCTAACTGGGCTCAACGGGTCCAAAACACCAGCAACCGACATTTTGTTGAGGCGGAATGCTCTATTCCGTATTCCACTCAAGACCACCGTGTCAAAGTGGATCGCTGGAAGGAAAATCTCTCGGTAAATGATCTTTCCTTGGCCATACCGCTGGTAAGTTCAGGCGCTAGGGAGTTCCTATACAGTTTGCCGGAATTAGAAAAACTTGGAAAGCTTCAGTAGCAAAAAGCTGTCCTCTCTAAAGAAGAACGCCAATTGGTCCTCTTCGATCCCGCTAAAGATCCGGGATTCCAAGGACATCTTCCAATTATCGCCTATTCTACGGCTACCCTCTGCACTGATGAAGATCCCCTTGCCGTCCAGGTCAATGGCAGTACCCGCCAGCAGCTCTGAGCTTTGGGTATCATTGAAGGCCAAGCGAACCCCTAGAAACACATCATTATTGAGGTTACTGAGGGCCTGATCATCACGACTGTCAAACAGGTATTCTCCTAATAAACCAATATCCAAACCGCTAGCTGCTACATTGCTGAAAGTATACTCTAAACCCACGGCCATGGCGGTAAAATCTTGGAAATCGGCATAGCGATAGATGCCTTCAAATTTCCAGAGCATTGGTCCTGAAGTTAACTGCAGATCTACCCCCGTCTGATTAATAATAGGGTACACTGCTGTTACTTGTTGATTGTCAACTTTGAACAAAGGCTCCCTCCCTACCCCGTAAAAATTTGAAACGCCTACATCAACCGGGCCGAAATAATGCGACCAGCGCAGAGCGAAACTGGGGTACCAAGATTTCAGGTCAGAATCCACGGAAACATCATTACGCTCAATCTCCTGTGGAAACCGGAAGCGTCCGGCACTGCCGGGGAATTGGCGCCTTGGTGTATAAGGAAGGTAAAAAAAGTCAAAAGTACCCTTATTAGTAAGCAAGGAAGCCTGGAACATGGGCTGACCTAATTTTTGTTCACCATCAAAGCCCTCTGGCTGGTCGGTCTGATTAATGATGTCCACCAAATGCGCGGACTCTGTAACACCCCAGAATATTTTCTTAAACCCAATGCTCCATTCCCATTTGTCGTTAACTTGCTGATAATACAATTCTCTGATGTCAAAGTGTGTCCGCCGGTTGTCTTGTTGATCCCAACGAAAAAAAAGACTCACTTGAATCCTGCGATCCCCGTTCTTCCATTCCAATCCAAGTTCCGGCTGAATGCCCAATGATAGATAGTTTCTTTCCTGTCCGGGATGTAGTCCTTCTTTGAAGAAAAATCTATTCTCGAGCTCTATCTCCAATTGGAGGTCCTTTTCCAATGTGGATTGTGCCTGGAGGGTTGGAGTTGCCCAAAGCCAAAATAAACAAAGGACGACTCCGCTCCTGGACCACACTGTTGTTCGGTTCATGGTCATCTACCCGCCCGTTTCAAACTATTCTGAGAAAAGTCTTCAGCATTCAAACCTGTCTTAAAAGCATAGTCCTCAAAGATCAAGGTAGTTTGCTTGTCGGTTTGGTGATTTACCATTTGGAATGTTCCTGCTCGCCAGTGCTTTCCCAGATATAGCTGATAATCACTATAAGTGAGGGTTTTAAGAAGAACATCCTTCCGGTCGTAAAACTCAATTTTTTCAAGTCGATAGTCCTCGTCAAGGTTATACCACACCAGCCTCTTGGTGTATCCCGATTTAGGATCTACAGGGTCTTGTGCCACCACCGCACAATTATGACCTTCATATTGTTCATTTTTGACGAACCGGTAGCTGTATTTTTCTATTTCCTGGGAAGATAGATCCTCGTACGCAAACTCACTACCCATAAAAGGGCCCGATTTGTTATCGGATGAGATCCGTTTTACCCGATTAACTGCCGGTAAGTATAACCACTGATCGTCCGATCCTTGTTTGTGTGTAAAAGTAAGTGTGGCTGTTCCCTTTACATCTCTGGGGCTATTAAATACGATTAGCGATTTATCGCCATCTTCGACTAGTTCCAAGGTTTTGGTTTCCAAAAGACGGGTGCTCTCCTGACCTTGTTTATTGCGCAAAATCATTTTTAACTTAACCTCGGAACTCTCAAATCCATTATCAGCCAGGTCCGCATTATTAGCGATTTCAAGCCCATGGTCTGATCCATTTTGTGCATTAGCTAAAATAGTGCTTATGGAGAAGACAATTATTGCAAAATATTTCATGATAGTTTACTTAGTTTAATTTTTTAGGAAGGGTTTCTACTACCAGTTTTAGCTGGCCCTCAGCCATTGGTGTCTCTTTCTTCTTAGCTAAAAGAATTAGCATAGAAGGCAGCATAACCAAATCTATGACTAGAGCAGCTACTATAATGATGGTAGTAATCTTGGCCATGTCGGAATTCATCCCGAAACTGGACTGTGCTAATATGGCAAAGCCGATCAAGAGCACCACAGTGGTCACCACCAAGGCTTTACCCACTGTGGAAAATGCATAACGTACTGCTACCGTGGCTGACTGGTTTTTACCACGCCTGGCTCTTAAATATTTGGACAGAAAATGTACCGTGTCATCCACGATTATTCCCATAGTCATCCCAAATACTATAGCCATACCTACGTTAATAGTACCGCTGAATAGCGCCCAAAAACCAAATCCTACAGCAATAGGGGTTAGATTAGGTATTAAGCTCATTAAACCGAAGCCAAAACTTCTTAAGGCAATCATAAGAACAATTGAAATGATAAGGATGGCCAGCACTGTGCCAGACACCATACTGGTAATCTGACGCTTGGACAAATATGAGAACATTAATGTGGGGCTTATGGCGGTGGCATGCATGTATTTCGGCGTGTTCTTCTGTAACCAGCCTTCTGCTTTTGTAGCAAAAGCGATCATATCGTTCGAGTCCAGATTTTTGACAGTGGCGGTTAACCGAGTTTCTGATTTGTCCACATTGATCTGGTTGTTGAGATCGAGCCCAAAGGGCAATGACATTTCATAGAGCAGTAAATACTGGGCGGCTTCCTCCCGTTTCTGCGGCACTTTATAATAACTTGCGGTATCACCGTGCATAGAGCGGTTTACCCGGC
>JAOTYN010000159.1 GCA_029861825.1 Cyclobacteriaceae bacterium | reverse complement strand
TAACAGGCCTGCTAAAACCCCTGGTATTATCTTTTCAGTTTGTCTGATCTTTTTAATCATTCCGGTCAATTGCCGGAAACGGGTATTGCTGTTAAACATAGTGAGGATCATGCCAATGGTAAGCAAGGCATATCCAATGTAAGAGACCCAGGTGCCCCATCGATCATGGTTGACGCTCAAGTAAGTGCCCAATTCGTCCTTATCGTAAGAGCTTTGGAAAAATCTATAACCTCCGTAGTTTAATATGTGATTCATATATATTCTGTGATCCCTATCTATCCCTTTATTGGGAACTTTTAAAGTGACCTCACTGGCATAAGAAGAGGCACTGTTTGTCCCTGGATACCGTTCCATGATAAAGTCGTTGAGCTTAACAGAAAAGGGCAGAGTTACCCTTTTTGTACCATATGTCACTGCAAAACGGATGTCTCCCAAGGTAGTTACCCGAGGTCTTGCCTCTACACCCTGGCCTCCGTACACCAGGAATTCACGTGCTTGTTGCTCATTGCTGATCTTCATTTTAAGTCCTGCCAGGCTATTGCTTTCCATTTTTTCGGAAGATGAAGCTATTTCGACCTGGGCGTTGGCCTTAAAATCACCCATAACAAAACTCTGATTTCCTGAGGAGTACAGACTTCTTAACACCAGTGGGTGATAAACACCCGCCCCCAGAGTATCTTTTTTTTGAGAGGCCATTTGCAACTGCGAATACGTTCTATCCGATAGAAAATACAGCTGACCGTTTTCTAATTTGATGTTAAAGGCCGAAGCTAATTGATGATCGCTGAAATTGAATAGGGTACCCTGAATGTTTTTATGATCTCCAAATTTCACAAAATGTTCTTCTCGGCCATTTGCTCCGGCCATCACTAATTTCAGCACCGGTACACCATTTTCATGGTCTACCAACACTTCCGAAGGGTTGGGGATAAAATCCAGCACTTCAATCTTCACTTCCTGATCTCCTATGAGATAAGACCTTTTCCATTGGTTATCACCCAGAGTGGCAAATAGCACCGGCTCTTCGAAGACAAATTTTTGCCCGTTGCTGATCGCCTGGAATTGAAGATAGGTTTCAGAAGATAAGAATACATTGGTAGTGTTTCCTTCCCGGATATGCATGATCCCTTCACTTCCGAAATAGCGGGTAATACCTGCTCCAGCCAATATGACAATCATGGCGGCGTGAAAGGTGAGGGTAGCCCATTTCTTTTGCTTTATCATTCGAAACCTGCGTATGTTTGCCAGCAAGGATATTCCGAATAGGACCAATATCAATTCGAACCACCAAGATTTATAGATCAGTTTTTGGGCTGAACTGGTCCCAAAGTCATTCTCTACAAATGTGGCTGCTCCAATTGCTGCTGCAAAGATCACAATATAGAGACCCGCGGCGCTGGTGGAAAAGAAAACATTCATGATTTTTCGAAGAATGGCCGCCCATTGATTTGAAGCTTTGTGTTGTTTCATCACCACCGTTTTCCCGGAGGGTTGCGAGGAAGGGATTTCTTTGGAACGTTCAATCTTCAATGGATCCATAGGGCCTTAATCTTCGTAATTAATGAGTTCTGAATCTGAAGAGTGGTATTTTATCCGGCGCAGATTGATCAGTACCCAACCGTAATGAAACCAAACGCCCACCATTAATACAATGAAGGTGATCCACATCCAGAGCGGGGCATCCGGACTCCACAACGCTCTGGGCAACTTGCTGGTTTCATAAGTAACAGGAGCTCCCCAATTCACACTTTCAGACACCGCGACGTTGCCAAATTCATCGTGGTCTTCTATTTGGGCAATAATTTCCAGTCCGCCATTAAGGTCGCCGGGCAGATCAGTGGGAAATTCGAGCATTCCCTGACCCTCCTCATCCGTGTATACATCCCCAATCGGCAGTAAACTGAACATCCTAGGCACATACAGATAGGCATCCGCTTCCTCCAGGGGTACCAGGTTGCCCAGTTCATCCCAGGTGGAAATAGTGACTACGATCTGCTTCACGGAATCAATTTCGTCAAAGGACAACTGCATATTCACGTCAGAGAAGGTAAACTCCCTTGAGGTCAATTGATAGTTTTCGTCCAATACTTCAACGGCTATGATGAAGGTATGATCCTGTTTTTGAAGCAGGGATTCAAACGATAACCCCTGTAATACCGCTACACCCTCCTCATTGCTTATGGCTTTCCCCAGGGAAGTGCTGATGGTATCTTGAATTGAATAAAATCCCAACTCAATATTTGCCAGGGGTTCCGATTCTTGGGCATCGGTAAGTACCGCCCTAAGCAGCACGTTGTTGTCTTTAAGCTTGTTATAAGTCAAAGAGGCCTCAGCGGCGACTTGTGCATGTCCCGTAAAACTCATCACAGTGGCGAAAACCATCAGCACAGATGTTTTTGACAGATTAAGCATGAGTTACACTTTTTAGGTCAACATTTGTATCTATAGCGCTGGTTTTCTTTTTGATACTCTCTGAAGTTTCCCAAATAGGGATAATTGGGATAAATTTTGAAGCCAGCTTGAACATCAGTATGAATGCGGCTATCCCAGCAAATGTAAGGGCCCATTCCAACCAGGTTGCCGTATAATGAATATATTCAGGTCGGGTTTCTTGCATGGGAATCAAAGTAGTTTCCAAGGTGGGTACTACGATCAAATATCTCTTAACCCACATGGCCAACACCATGAGAGCAGATACCAGGGTAATACTTTCAATGGTCCTGAGTTTAGGAATCCCAATGACGATAAATGGCAGAAGTATACCTGCTACATTTGCGAAAAAGAATAGACCACCATACTCTTGCCAATTGAACAATTTATCAATTAACTCAGTATTCCATTTTTCCGAAGAATACCAATCGGTCAAGTATTCGGAAAATGTAAAATATCCATACCCAGCTCCCAGCATGATCATTATGTAACCCAGATACACAAAATGCTTTTTGGTAATATACCGTTGCAGCCCATAGAGCCTTCTAAAAAAATACATGGCTAAAATCATAACCCCCGTTCCAGAATAGACCGCTGCCAAAACGAAATAGGGTCCGAATATGGTACTATGCCAGCCCGGTCTCAAAGTCATACCGAATATCCAGGACAAAACAGAGTGCACCACGATAGCGATAGGAATGATAATTATTGCCATAATATTGGTAGACACCTTTAATAGGACCTTCTGTTCAGAAGTATTTTTAAATCCCAAGGATAAGAAGCGGTAGATCCTCTTTCTTTTCAGTCCGATATTCAGCTGTTGGGTACTCAAGATGGAGAAGTCTCTGATCAATGTCAGATAAAGGAAGATTACACTTCCTACCAGATAGGTGAGGATGGCTATGACATCCCAAGTTATTGGAGATTGCAGTCTGGGATAAATGAACAAGTAATGCAATCGATCTAGCCTGCCCATACATAATAAGATATAAAGCGGTCCGATGATGGTAGCGATCACGGTAATTAATTCGGCAATTCTTATAATGGGTTTCCTCCATTCCAAATTCATTAAATGGAGAATTCCGGATATAATAGCCCCGGCGTAGCTGATCCCGATGAAGAAGATAAAATTGGCAACATAAAGACCCCATACTACATTATCCCTCATCCCGGTCACTTCATGGCCTCTGGCTATTTGCAGATAAAGTGCATACATGCCCCAAAGAATTACCAAACTCAGACTGATAGTCCACAACCAATCCTTCCAGGTGAACTTTTCAATGGTAGGGGCTAATTCCTTAAGTAGATTTTGTGTTGTTTCTTTGAAGTTCATACAGGGTCGCTAATCAAGATTTACATCCTTGTACCGCTCTTTTTGTTCTTCGGTGAGATCTTTAAAACCCCGTTCCACAGGAAACATTCTGCCAGTGGGAGGCAGATAGTAAACTCTCGGTTTGGTGCCCAAATCTTCCATAAACCGGTATCCGGCACGGTCTCTGAGAAGTTCGCTAAGTCGAACCGTTTCATCACCGTTAGTAACCGCATCTTCAATCTCATCGCCGAAATAGAATACTCCGTTAGGGCAGGCGGTAACGCAATCAGGTAGCTTACCTTTGCGCACCATGTCGGGACAAAAGTCGCACTTTTCTACTGTGCCATGTTGACTGGGCACACTGGTTTCCGGGGAATAGGGTAGGTCCTTCACCTCTTGGGAAAGATCCGGCTCATCCCAATTAAACACCCGGGTGGAGTAAGGACAGGCCGCCATGCAGAATTTGCAGCCAATACACCTCTGGTTGTCAATCAATACCAGTCCATCGGCTCTTTTAAATGTGGCATCCACGGGGCAAACTTTCACACAAGGCGGATTATCGCAATGAAAACACATTTTAGGAAACCAGTATGGAGCTGACTGCTCGTTATCCTTCATAAGTTTCACGTTCAACCATTCCTTATCTTCTGGCAAGTAGTGCATTTTCTGACAGGCAGTGACACATTTTCTGGCATTGTTACATTTGCTTAAATCCACCACCATCACGAATTTCCTACCAGGAATGCCTTCTCTGCCCATTGTGTTTTTAGCCAGGATTTCAGAATTTGCCTGAGCGTGTAGTTTAAGAAAGGCTTTATCGACTTCTATCAATTGCCCGTCTTGGGACAACAGTTTCACTTTTTCTCCGGCCTCTTTTATTCCTTGATCTTTCAGCCAAGCAGATACTCCAGCGGCTGTAATAGCTCCTGCCACCGCTCCCTTTTTCACAAATTCTCTGCGAGATTTATTCATGGGGATCAGGTTTAGTTTTCACTTGATTGGTCCAACTTAGGATTTCTTCATTGGTAGTTCTCTTTGTAGCTTTTTGAGCAATTGAGTCCATTACTTCCTGATCTATTTCCACCAGCTTACCTTCGGAGGTCAGTAATTTGACTTTCTCGGAATTGTGGACAGGGATTGGCATAGAGCCTATACCCATGGGAATGACCGCCTTAACGGTTTTAGATAGGAATCTTCTACGGTTAGATTTAGTGCTCATTAAATCAATTCATTAAAATGACCATAATCTGGTGATGTTAAATCCAATCAGGAAATCACCGTCTTCAAAATCGTTGGTATTGAACATGTTGTTTTCCTGAGGCACCAGGGCGTTGTAGTTGGCAAAGAATACCTGGAAGGCGTGACTACTGGTGGCAAATTCCACACCGAAGCTGATATTGGGATGAGGGTTGTTGGTCAGATGTTCCGTGAGGGGTTGATCATAGCCAGCTAATACAGATCCCTGGCCACTGAATTTGTACCTTCCCCCTAAATGCAGGGCATAGTGATTGTTATTCATGAGGGTCTCCACTTCTCCTTCTCGGGTCACATAACCTTCCACTGCATTGAAATGCGATACGCTGGGGGCGATCTGGGCTGAAAGTTTGGGGGTTATTCTGCGGCTGATGATCAGCTGATGGAAATAAGATAGGCGATCGGAGGAGTTTATGAAATTGCTTTCATCCCGCAGATCAAAAGCCATATTTCCGTAATAGGTTACATTTACTGGTACACCTCCGGATCGGGTTTGCTGAAGGATTGCATACTTTGCGTTTAAATCTAAATATTGCTTATTCTTGGTATATCCAAAGCCAACGTTCAGTCTATTAATAGGTGCATACCCAAATCCCAGACGAATATTAGAAGGCCCAAAAATGCCAAAAACGTCGGATATACCATTATCTACCAATCCAAAGCGATGTTGAATGTTCATCTCCAGTGTACCCTTTTCGTAGACATAGGAAGAATGATTATCAATCAGCTGAGCACTTTCGAAGGCAGCTCTAGCCAGTTGTTCTTGCTCCACCTCTTCATCCTGAGCTGATGCTGCAGGGCTAAAACATGTCAAAATTCCCAGTAGAAAAAGTATGACTTTCAGGCGATTTTTTAATTCGATCGTCATTTTCAGGTGGTTTAGTTGTTTAACGCTCCTTGCTGGATCCAGGCGAGTACCGTAGCATTGGCTGATGCGATGGGTCCACTGGGTGGCATATCTATATCTCCGTTACCTATCATCCACTGATACAGTCCGCTGCTGGAGGGGTTTTGGGTATCAATGTATCCACCATTGATCAAGGCTCCATAAGCTGTGTTGCTTGTTAAAATGGGAGCAACACCGCCATTATTATGACAACCGACGCCATTACAGCTGGCATTGAAAATTGGTTGAATATCCTGAACAAAACTGACCTCACCGGTCACTACTGGCGTGGGCATCGGAACTACTATATCGTCGTAACAGCCGTTCAGGAGAAAGCACGTAGTAATGGTTACACCTCCCAGGAAAATCTTCCACCTTGTTTTTATTAGATTCACGGAACCGTTGATTAAGGGTCAAAATTTTGTATAGAAGATTCAAGCAATGCTTTCGCGTATTTGTAGTTGTGAACACCATGACTGGCATCGGCTTCCACAAATTCAAGATTATACAGGGCCTGTTTGTAAGCCACTGATTCGGTGTCTATTGCCGCATCCAGTTCGGCCTGGAGTTCCTCAATCAAAAGTGTAATGCTGGTTTGCACACCGTTAATGTCAAAGTCAGTGGCGTTGGGATGACAAGTAAGACAAGCTCGGAGTTCCGGTTCGAAGGTGTGCCCAGTTTTAGCCGGAGACCCTTGTCCACCAAATGGCTCCATAGATACGTGGCAAGAAGCACATTTACCTTCCACTACTAAGAAGTGAGGTGAATCCTGATATTCAAACCCATCATATTCCAGTCCATCCGTACCATGCAACATATTCCATTGGGAATGGTGGGGGGTACCAGGATCTTGGGGATCCTCAATAGTACCAGCGGTATGGCATTCGCCGCAGACCAGATCCACTGAAGCAATTCTCAACTGCCCTTCACCCTCATGGGAATGTGGATCATGACAACTTTGACAATTAATAGGATTCATGGATGTCAAATCGGCTATGGCAGGGGTGGTGCCAGTGTTCAAGAATCCTACGAAGGCTTCGCTCACATGGCATTTCACACAATTCTGATTCTGGGTAACAAACCCTCCGGCAGATTCCAAGGAGGTGGCGTGCTCAGACATGGACCATTCCTCGATATAGGGATGATGTTCATCTTGATGGCAACTTCCACAGGTATTAGCATCGTATGAAATGGCTATGCCACTGGGATCGCCATTATGTTCACTTCCGGGGCCATGGCAGTTTTCACAGGAAACATTTGCTAACCGGGCCACCGGAACCTCATCATAACCGCCGTTATCGATGTCCGGATCGTATCCCACGGTATGGCAAGCCAGGCATCTGGAATTATTATCTTGAAATATACCTTCCAGAGTGGCCAAGGCTTCCGCATGGTCAGTGCCGTTCCATTGATCGGTGATCCCGGAATGGCATTGAGCACAATTATTAATGCCCACGAAAGAGGGTGAAACAGTGGGTAAGTATACATCTACAGGTACTTCGATGGACCCTACCTCACTGCCAATATCATCTGTTACCACCACGGAAATAATATAGGTCCCAGGTACGTCCGGGGCGGTCCATTGTGTGGTGTCGTTTTGAGGATCACTAAAAGCTCCGGTGGCAGCATTCCACAGAAAGCTGGTGCTGCCCACGGCATCCACCGTAACACTCAGCGTTAAAGTGCCTCCTTGCGATATGGCATTGGGTGTGGAAGTTATAGTTTTGATACTAGTCAAGACTAGTTCCTGATTATCGTGGGTACATGCTCCAATTAGAAGGAAGCACCCAATAGTGCATACGGCCAATATTTTCTGTAGAACTTTCACGGCTTTGTTTGTTTATATATTAAACCACATATCTAAGAGATTGAATTATTTCAACTGTTTGAGAAACCGTTTACTTTTTGAAGGTTCTCATATAATGTACTAGCAACCAGCGATCTTCATCACTGGAGATCTTCTTATCATATGCAGGCATATCATCCCTGCCGAATGTGGTCTTATAAAACAATGCTCCATCAGATTGTGCATGAAATTCTGTTACTGAAAAGTCGCCGCTAGAGGTATCCAGCTCCTTGGCTTTTGGGCCATCACCTAAACCTGTTTTTCCATGACATGATTTACAGTGCTTGGCGTACAACTGTTTGGCAATAAGTTCACCTTCTTTGTCCCAGGAAACGGGATTTTCCATTTTCTTGTATTTGGCCGGTACCGTCCAACTATCTTGAAATACAGTAAATCCCATAGAAATAAGGAACAGAACTGTAGTCAGTAAAATAACCAGGCTTTTTGTTTTTGGATTTTTCATAATGGGTGACTTGGTACTCAATTAATATTAAGGTTGATTTGAGTTGATTTTGATGACTTCAATCACCTTTAATTATGATTTGCTTAATGTTATTCAAAAACCCGTCATCATGAGCCTTAGATTTTCGGAGATTTATCCCTAATATTCGCCTGAGCTGCCGCCAACTTGGCTATTGGTACCCGGTAAGGTGAACAGGACACGTAATCCATAGCTATTTCGTGGCAAAATTCCACGGAGGAGGGTTCACCGCCATGTTCACCGCAAATACCCACTGACAAGTGGGGATTCACCTGTCTACCTTTGTCTAA
>JAOTYN010000158.1 GCA_029861825.1 Cyclobacteriaceae bacterium | reverse complement strand
TGTGGTCTTAGAGGTGGCGGTTTTGGTAGTCTTTTTGGCGGCGGTAGATTTAGCAGCGGGCTTAGCGGCAGTCTTTGCCTTGGCAGTACTGGTTTTAGCTGCTGCTGTTTTGGTTGTAGTCTTTGAGGCAGTGGCTTTGGTTGACTTTTTGGCGGTGGAGGATTTGGCGGCAGGCTTTTTGGCCGGGGCCTTGGCTTCTTTTTTTGCGGGCTCTTCAGAAGTTTCTGCAGGAGGCGCTTCAGATTCTTGAACGGATTCGGCAGGTGGCACTTCAGCTTTTTTAGCCGATTCCTCAGATTTCACTTCAGCCTCAGTAACCGCTTCCTCTACCTTTTCTTCAACAGCCACCGCTGGTAATGCTTCCTCCAATACTGCAGTTTCAACTACAACTTCGGGCTTGGCAACCACTTTACGGGTCCTACCGCGTGGGCTTTTAGGTTTTACCTTAGGCTTAACTTCCCCCTTAGGAACATATCGGGTTCGTTTATGCTTACTACGTCTACGGCTAACTCCAAAAGTACCCTTTGTTATCTTACCTCTTCGCGTTTTACGGTCACCTTTACCCATAATTTTCAATTTGTATCCTTACAAAAAAAGGAAATTTTCTCACATAGCCAAAATTAAAAACGAGTTCCGGCCTTAGTACAGCTATAAGCCAGGCTAAGGACGGAACTCCGATACTATGTACTAACTGTTTTACCAGATCTGTACTCGAATACTGTCCGCACGCCACATGCCATCGCCTTCCTGTACATCGAAAGCCTGGTAAAAGCTCGCCAGATTACTGATCGGACCGTTGGCCCGGTACATACCCGGAGAATGGGGGTCTGTATTAATCTGGGTCCTTAGAGTTTCGTCCCGGTACTTGATCCGCCAAATGGTAGCCCAGGAAATAAAGAACCGCTGCTCCGGAGTGAATCCGTCAATGGCCTCTGGACGACCTGATGTGTTCAAATGTCGCTGTAAACCATCATAAGCTACATTAATCCCGCCCAAGTCACCTATGTTTTCACCCAAAGTAAGGGCTCCGTTCACGAAAACACTGTCCAAGGGGGTATATGCAGCATATTGATCAACCAGCTTGCCCGTTCTGGCCTGGAACTTTTCAGCGTCTGATTCCGACCACCAATTGTTCATATTTCCTTCTGCATCGAAACGGCTGCCTTGATCATCGAATCCATGACTAATTTCGTGACCAATTACCGCTCCGATTCCTCCGTAATTAACCGCAGCATCTGCTTGATAATTATAAAAAGGAGGCTGTAGAATGGCAGCAGGAAAAACGATCTCATTGAATAAGGGATTGTAGTAGGCATTAACGGTTTGGGGGTTCATGGCCCACTCTTCACGATCCACTGGTTTTCCAAGTTTGGATAATTGCCGTTTGAATTCAAACCGGTTGGCATTTACCACATTGTTGAAATAACTACCATAGGCTTCGGACGATTGCTCAATCCCGGGTTTCTCAATGACCAGGTTGGAATAGTCTCTCCACTTGTCGGGGTAGCCGATCTTTACGGTAAAGGTACTCAGTTTAGCAAGAGCCTTCTCCTTAGTGGAGTCCGACATCCATTCCAGGCCACGAATACGGTCACCAAAGGCCGCCAAAATATTATTAACCATCTCCTCTGCATTTTCTTTAGCTTCCGGCGGAAATGCCTCTGAAACATACAGTTTGCCCAAGGCCTCTCCCAACGCACCATTGGTTTGAGCTAAAACCCTCTTCCAGCGGGGTCTCATTGCAGTGGTCCCCCTGAGTTCAGTGCCAAAGAAATCAAAATTTGCCTTGACAACCTCATGATTTAAGAAGGGGGAAGCACCGTCAATGGCATGCCACTTTAAGTAGTCCTTCCAACTGGAAACGGGTTCATTGGTAAAAACCGAATTTACCGCCGTCATGAACTTAGGCTGGGTCACGATTATAGTATCCAGTCCGGATGCACCCATGTCCGCCAGGTATTTTTCCCAATTGAAATTTGATGAAAACTCTGTCAAGTCTGCAACAGCATACTTATTATACAACAAAGGAATATTACGTCGTTCTACGTTGGTTAGCGCGGCCTCTGCTAATTGTGTTTCAATGCGCATGATCGATTTAGAAGCTTGACCGGCTTGCTTGGCATCGTATCCGATATACTGTAGCATCCTGGAAACATGTTTCACATACTTGTCCCTGAGTTCTACAGATTTGCTGTCCGTTTTGGTATAGTAGTCCCGATCGGGAAGACCTAAACCGCGCTGGAACAAGTATGTGGCCATCACTTCGCTATTCTTAAGATCCGGTAATAGGCCAAACCCAAAAAAGGCATTACCCCCATCCACTTGTTGCAGCGATAAGTACTCTTGCAGATCGTCCAGGTTTTCAATGGCCTCGATACGTTCTAGATAAGGTTTTAAAGGGGTGATACCGGCGGCTTCTGCACGTGTGGAATCCATACCTGTGGCATAGAAATCCGCCACCTTCCGCTCATCGGTACCATCGGGGAATTGGTCGCTTTCCGCTGCCTCGTTGAGTACCGCCATTACTATTTCATTATTAGCTTCCCGAAGCTCGTTAAAACTACCCCACCGTCCTTGATCCTCAGGTATTTCTGTATTCTTCAACCAATTTCCATTGACATATTTGAAAAAATCATCTCTGGGGCTTTGGGTGGTGTCTATATGCTCCAAGGCCAATCCTGGGGTTGCAGGTTCTTCCCTAGCGTTTTGGTTATTATAGCCGTTGCAGCTGGCAATAAAGATCACTACCAGCAAAATTGCGCTGAACGACCGCAATTTGTCAAAGTTCTTTTCCATTTATTCTAAAGATTTAATGTTGTAGTGGGCAAAGCTAGAAAAATTAACCAGTCAAGTCATCAAAATTTGTATAAGAGGTGATAATCTTATATTAATGACCGCACCTTTTCTGTTCCATCTGTTCATTTTATCGTATATTAGGTATAGTAGGCTTATTATTATGGCAAAGGCAAGTTTGGAACTTATTAAAGCGATTCGCAGAACAGCCAAACATTTATCGAATCGGGCCCCTTACCAATGGGGGCATATGGGCAGCTGTAATTGTGGGCATTTGGCCCAGGAAATCACCCGGGTATCAAAGGCAGATATTCATAGTTTTGCCTTACACAGCGAAGGCAGCTGGACCGATCAAAGCCGGGCATATTGTGCTACCAGTGGTTTACCAATGGACTTACTGATCAGTTCCATGCTGGATGTAGGACTGGCCTTGGAGGATCTGGAATATTTGGAAAAATTGGCCGATCCCAGGGTACTTAGACGTATGGGGCGCCCTCGTTTAAGGTTCAATAAACGAGAAGATGTGATCCTGTATATGAGAACCTGGGCCGACTTGCTGGAAGATGACCTTGTAAAAGGCATAGCGCTGGGAGTACCAAAAGCCGTTCCCATGAACCAATAAGCTTCTAGGGGCTTTGACATTAACCGCTTGTCAGCGGTTTTTTTTAGTCATTACCTGAAATAACTTGTGCTACCTTTATACTTTTATATTAACTTTAAGGCGGCAAATCGATACGACCAGCTCCTGTCGAACTCCCCCAGGGCCGGAAGGAAGCAAGGGTAGACAGTCGTAGCGGTGCGATATCTGATTTGCCTTTTTTATTTTTAATGCTTTAATCAGCAGGCAATTCGTCAAAAAAAGTAACTGAATTAATCCCAACATCATGAAGTTTTTTATTGATACCGCGAATCTACAGGAAATTCGAGAGGCCCAAGACCTGGGTGTGTTGGATGGTGTAACCACCAATCCCTCATTAATGGCCAAGGAGGGCATATCCGGTGATGAGCAGGTAAAAGCTCACTATAAAGCCATTTGCGACAGTGTCGATAATAATGTAAGTGCAGAAGTGATCGGTACCAATTATGAAAGTATGATCGAGGAAGGCGAGATTTTAGCTCAGATCGACAATAAGATCGTGGTTAAAATTCCCATGATCAAGGATGGTGTTAAAGCCATTAAGTACCTGTCCAATCGCGGTATTCGTGTAAACTGTACCTTGATCTTTACCGCTGGTCAGGCGCTGCTTGCCGCAAAAGCCGGGGCCAGCTATGTATCCCCGTTTATGGGTAGACTTGACGATATCGCCAGCGATGGTGTAGCTTTAATTCAACAAATAGTGCATATCTACGAAAACTACGGCTTCACTACTGAGGTGTTGGCAGCTAGCATCCGTCATACCATGCACTTGATCCAGTGTGCCGAAGTAGGGGCTGATGTTGCCACCTGTCCATATAAAGTTATTATGGGTCTATTGAACCATCCATTGACGGACAAAGGATTGGCCAAATTCCTGGAAGACCACCAAAAAGCTCAACAAGCAGCCCACGTTGCCGGGTGATGCTTCCCCTTGGTATGTATATCATAAAAGTAAAGGGCAAAGCCAAAATCCCTGACTATATACAGCTTCGCGATGATTCATTTGTGCTGGTGGCATATTTTAGAGCCGACAGACCTTTGAAAAATATGGAAAAATACGGTTTTGGGGGTAAGGAGCAGCATCTGGCAAAGATCATTGAGGGCCTCCCTTTCGGTAAATTACAGAAACTCTCTTTGTGATGGCTTTTAGCGACCTACCGGTTATTTCCGTTAAAGGAGCCTCCGTCTTCCAGGAGCACAACACCATTCTCAGTGAACTAGATTTTGAAATCGCTAAAGGAGAGTTTGTATACTTAGTAGGGCGCACAGGTGGTGGAAAGTCCAGTTTACTGAAAACCCTTTATTGCGATCTTCCGCTGCAGTTGGGAGAGGTCAAGGTTGCGGGCTTTAGTATTAACCACATCAAGAGATCGAAAGTCCCGTTCTTGAGAAGAAAATTGGGCATTGTATTTCAGGACTTTCAATTGTTTGATGATCGCACAGTGGCCGATAATATCTTCTTCGTTATGCGTGCCACCGGTTGGAAAGACCGGGCTAAGATGAAAAACCGGCTGGCTGAGGTATTGATGACCGTTGGTTTGGGTTCGGTGGACGGTAAATACCCTCATCAGCTATCAGGAGGTGAGCAACAGCGGGTAGTGATTGCCAGAGCCCTCATCAATGAGCCGGAACTACTGATCGCCGATGAACCAACAGGAAACCTGGATCCCCAGGTTTCCGAAGGAATATTTAAGATTTTTGAAAAGATCAACAACAGCGGCACGGCGGTGCTGATGGCCACCCACGATTACCAGATCATTGAAAAGTTCCCGGCCAGGGTCTTAAAGTGTGCGGATGGCAAATTATTGGATTCCAGTAAAGATGAATTCGAACTGCAGGATTTGCACCATTAATCCATATTCACTGCACAATCCGTGTAATTACCTTCAATACGGATTTCCCCTTTAGGATTGCTGCCTATAGTGCCTTTGTACTCTGCCTTCTGGTCCTCGATGTTGATGAGACTCATGTCTATTTCAGACTTTGAGTAATGCAGCTTACCGTAACTCAGGTTCACATTGAGACGGGAGGTAGCTCCAGATTCTAGCCCCAAACCAATGTAACTGTGATTTCCCTCGAATTCCACGGTGCTAAATCCCTTAGCTAAACGGTCAATTTTGACCTCACCATGATTACTACTGGCATCCACGAATTGCTGGATTTGCTCCAGATCCACAGTTGAATGCTGCATTTCAGCGCGCAGACTACGAAATTTGCCACCGTCAATTTGACTGTGTTGCAGATCTACATCTACCGCTCCCGCTTCGTCTATTTCCACCTGACTATGGCGGATCTCAACATCTAAATCGCCCGCGCGTTCGATATCCAGATTGGCATGAGCGATCTCCAGGTTTACTTCACCGAGAGAACCTAATCGTAATCGTTGATAATGCTGTATATCCAGGGAACCTGAGCCTATGGAAGATATTCGTCCCCCGCTACCGTGTCGCAAGGTAATATTGGCCTTTCCGCTCAACTCCTCTGCTACTATCTGGCCATGAGCCAATTCCATCTCCAGGGGTCCATTGAAGTTGTCCAGATAGATATCCCCATGTCGGTGGTTTACACTGAGAGGATTAGATTTGGGCATCTTAACGGTATAGTTAATCTTGAAACTTTGATTGCGCCAATTTTTGCGGGAATTGGCGATCTCAGTCTCCAAACTGATTTGACTGGGCGATTCATCAATGTCGATAGTGATGCGATCCAGTATCTCCTTAGCAGCCGATTCGCTTCCCTCTGCCTTGATGACAACCTGTACTTCAATTTTATTTTGATCCCAGGTGTTAATGTGCACCTTCCCGAAACGATTATCAATACTCAAACGGGTATTGCTGTTAACATTGAAGGTTTTATCGACTCTTTTTTCCTGGGTTTGGGCCTGTACTATGGAAGCACTGCAAAAAACCAGCGCTATCAGCCAACTAGCTGTTAATAATTGGAACTTCTTCATTTTGGTATATATCAATTTTTTCTAAAATCATTATTTGCTGGTTGAGCAAATCCATTCTCAGTTGAAGGTTATAGATCATGGCGTCGATTACTGTGGTATTATTGGTTTCAATAAACTCCGACTTCAACTCCAAGTACATGGAATCAAGAGCTGCCAGGTCCTGCTTAAAGGTTTCCTTGACCGCCGGATCGTCAGTTTGAAAATTATCAATCAGTATTTGCTTCTCACTGATCAACTGAGTGTAATACATTTCAGTTTCTTCAAATTCAGGATCCAATTGAGCCATAGCTTGCTCATAGGGAACTTGCTGGCTGCGCTCCCAAAGCAGGAAGGCACAAACAGGGATCAACACGGCTACGGCCGCCTTCCACATCCAGCTCCAATGATCGCCCTTTTTATCCATTTGGGTTTCAATGCGATCCCATAGCTTGGCTCTAGGCTCTTTATGATCAAAAGCTTCTCTTTGTGACCTGATTAATTGCTCTAAATTATCCATCGTATAAAAACTCCTCTCTGAGGATTTGCTTCAACTTCTTTTTGGACCGGTTGTACTGCGACTTGGACGTAGATTCCGATATCTTTAAAATGGAGGCTATTTCCGCATGGTCGTAACCCTCCAATAGATACAGGGAAAACACCAGCCTGTACCCATCCGGCAACTTTTGAATGGCATCGCGAATTTTTTCTACATTCAGAAAAAGTTCCGAATCATCCTCTTCCTCCAACTCCAGCACACCGGCCTGCTCTTCGATGGGCAACAACTCCATTTTCCTCCTTTTTACAGTATTAATGGCGGTGTTGATCACGATTCGCTTCAGCCAGGCACCTATGGAAGCCGTACCCTGATATTTCTGCATGTTTTTAAATGCACTTACAAAAGATTCCTGCAGCACATCCTCCGCGTCCATCTCATTATTGGTGATGCGGTAGGAAATATTATACATAGCCTTGGAATACAGCTTGTAAAACTGAAACTGTGCCTGTCGGTCACCGATCATGCACATATCGATGACCTCTTGATGAATATTCCGGTACGGGGTTTCCAAATTCTGATACCTTTCGATGAAAAGACTAGCCGGTTACTAAAAGGTTGCATATAAGATAAAAAAAAACGTCTACATCGCAGTGTAAACGTTTTTTAATGAGTGCTTTAGAGCCTCTACTTATCCAGTTCTGCCAAATTGCTCTTAGCCAGTGCAAAACCGGGCTCAATGCTCAGCGCTTGATTGAAACTTGCTTTAGCGGCTTCTTTTTGCTCCTGATTGGATTCAATCAGGCCTTTTAAGTTATACACTGCTGCCGTAAAGGCTATCTCCTGGGTTCCCTGATCGGTATTGATGGTCATCTTTGATTCTTTAATTTCTTCGTTCTTCAGTAGAATATCCACATTGGTCATACTTTCGAGGTAGCGTCCCAGATCCAATTGCAAGGCGGCAACTTTGTACAAGGTGTAGATGTTACTTTGTTTTAGATAAATGCTCTCGAAATTCTCCAAGGCTTTGTCCTTGAGCCCCAGGCTTTCATAAGATATAGCACTCATCTCCAAAGCGGGCAAATGGTTGGGATTAATCTTAAGCAGATCCATACAGACTAGAATACAGGAGGTGTATCGCTGATAATCATAGTAGAGGTAAGCCAGGGAATCCAGTAGACTGAGATTTTGAGGGTCCATGACTAGCATGCTGTAAAGGGCACTACGCGCCACATTTGCATCCCCGTATTTTAGTCCTAACTGATATTTAATATTTTCTAATTTATACATTGGGGACTCTTTCACGTCTTGAGTCTCCTGAGCCTGGGCTGAAAATGATAGCATTGTGAATAGCATCACCAACAGCAAGCCTTTTACATCTTTTTTCATGATCATTGGAATGGTATATCCTGCAAAGATATAAAAGATTTGACAGGTGGACCAATTACTGATTGGGACTAGAAGAAATCTGGACAGGGAATGAACTTTCCGCTAATCCCCCTGGAGATGTCTATTTGAAAATTCAGCATTAGCTCATGGGTCCCATTTGAAAACTGATTTAGCCCGCTGGAAGTCATATCATAGGCATAACCAAACTTGAACTTTTCATTAAGCTGCAGCTGGAACAGCCATAAGAATGCATCACCACTGCGGTAGCTGGCACCTACTGTAACCAGGTCGTGGAA
>JAOTYN010000157.1 GCA_029861825.1 Cyclobacteriaceae bacterium | reverse complement strand
GTGGTGCACAATCCCAATGTCCTGGATGGCATTCTCAGCTATATTGAAGAGAATGAAGTTGACATGTTGGTGGTGCTGCCCAAACAGTATCCGAAGTTCAAAGGCCTTTTCCACCGAAGCCTGACCAAAAGAATGGTGTATCGTGCCGAAATACCCCTACTGGTTTTTTAGGGATCATTTTTCAGTACCTATTTTTGTTTTTAGATAGAAGATGACAGAAGTCATCTTTTTCAGTAACTCTTATCCTGTTGGTTGCTGAGCACGACTCCTAGCTTGGCATCACAAACTGTCACAGAATATGAAACAAATTGTATTAGGTGCATTCCTAATGGGAATTCTATGGGGATGCAGTCAAGAAAACAAAGAACAAGCAGGTTCAGATCCCCCCATTAAAAAAGAGGTGAGTGAAGCTCCTAAATCTACCGACCCTATGGATAATAAAGGCGTTGGTCCTATTACCAGTTTAGAACTGGGACCTATCGATCAGGCTATGGTCGACGAAGGTAAAACCATTTACGACCAGATGTGCACCGCCTGTCACAAGGCCGATGAAAAATTCATAGGACCGGCTCCGGCTGGGATCATGACGCGAAGATCTCCGGAATGGGTTATGAATATGATCCTGAATCCTGAAGGAATGGTCCGTGAAGATCCCATCGCCAAACAACTCCTGGTAGAATATAATATGGCCCCTATGGCCAATCAAGGTCTGACCGAAGATCAGGCCAGAAAAATATTGGAATATTTTAGAACACTTGAATAACAATTCATTAGAAAAATTATGAAACCAACTATCCTTAACAACTTTGCCCTATGGGCCTTTATAGTCTTGATTAGTTTCTCCTGTAACAATCAAGGCAGTACTCCCAGTGTATTACAGGCGGGTAACGTAGCTTCTAAAGTTTATGTAGCCCCGGGAGAACAAGATGAATTTTACGCCTTTCTATCCGGAGGGTTCAGTGGTCAGGTCAGCGTGTATGGACTGCCCTCTGGCAGGTTATTAAAAATCATACCGGTATTTTCACTGGATGCTGAAAAAGGTTATGGCTTTAACGAAGAAACCAAACCATTGCTGAACACATCGTTTGGATTCGTACCTTGGGACGATTCCCACCACCCGGAGCTATCCCAAACCAATGGGGTGCCTGATGGCCGGTGGCTATTCATTAACGGTAATAACACCCCTCGAATTGCCCGCATCGATCTGACTACTTTCGAGACGGTGGAGATAATCGAGATACCCAATAGTGGGGGTAATCACAGTTCTCCTTTTATTACTGAGAACTCTGAGTATGTGGTTGCAGGCACGCGATTCAGTGTGCCTTTTCCTCAAAAAGATGTTGCTATTGACTCTTATAAAGAAAACTTTAAGGGAGCCCTTACTTTTATTTCTGTAGCTCCTGAAAGCGGCGAGATGGACCTGGCCTTCCAGATCCTAGTGCCGGGGTTTGACTACGACTTGGCGCACTCCGGAAAAGGCAAATCTCACGGTTGGACTTTCTTCACCACTTACAACACGGAACAAAGTAATACTTTAAAAGAGGTGAATGCTTCCCAAAACGATAAAGACTTTATCGCCGCGGTTAACTGGAAGAAAGCTGAGGAATACCTGGCACAAGGTAAGGCCAAAGACTATCCTACCAGCTATACCCACAATGTGTATGGCGAAGATACTCATATGGCCACCAGTAATACTGTGGAGCAGGTAAAAGTGCTGATCCCCAGCGAGTGTCCGGGCCTTATTTATTATCTGCCCACTCCTAAGTCTCCCCATGGCGTGGACGTAGATCCCACCGGAGAGTATATCGTTGGAAATGGAAAACTTTCCGCCGACCTGACCGTGCATTCCTTTGACAAAATGATTCAGGCTATAGAAAATGAGTCATTCGAAACAGAGATCGATGGTATACCGGTGTTGAATTTCGAAGATGTGGTAGCGGGTAGCGTTGAAAGTGGAGGACTTGGACCGTTGCACACGGAGTTTGATGCAGAGGGCAATGCCTATACTACTTTCTTTATCACTTCCGAAGTCGTAAAATGGAAAGTAGGAACCTGGGAAGTTTTGGACAGAGTTCCCTGTTACTATTCTGTGGGTCACTTAATGATTCCCGGTGGTGATTCCAAACAGCCCTGGGGAAAATATCTGTTGGCCATGAACAAAATCACCAAAGATCGCTATCTGCCTACGGGTCCCGAGCTGAATCAATCCGCTCAGTTGTACGACATTTCAGGGGACAAAATGGAACTACTATTGGATTTCCCCACAGTAGGAGAGCCCCATTATGCCCAGGGAATAGCAGCTGATCTAATCAGGGAAAAAAGTAAGAAGATCTATCAACTTGGAGAAAACAAACACCCTTATGCCACTACTAAGGAAGAAGATGCCAGGGTGGAACGTGAAGGAGACGTGGTAAGGATCTATATGACTTCCATTCGCAGTCACTTTGCTCCCGACAATATTGAAGGTATAAAGGTAGGGGATAAAGTGTACTTCCATCTTACCAATGTGGAGCAAGATTGGGATACCCCTCACGGGTTAAGCGTGATGGGAGCTCGCAATGCTGAAATACTGGTGATGCCAGGTCAAACGGAAACCCTTTACTGGGAACCCCAAAAACCAGGTGTTTATCCCTTCTACTGTACAGATTTCTGCTCAGCCCTTCACCAGGAAATGCAGGGATATATCAGAGTCTCTGAGAGCAACTCGGCAGTACCTTTAAAATGGTCATTAGGAGAAACACCTTCTTAAACTAAAGCATGCTGAGAAGGCGTTGCAGTTGCGACGCCTTCTCCTAATTGTCCCTTATGAAATCTCCGAAAATTTTATCAGCAGTAGCAGCGTTGTTGCTGCTGGTTCTTTTTGTAGTGCCGTTATGGCGCATTACATTGGAAGCCCCTCAATATCCGGATGGCATCACCATGTACATTTGGATAAACAAAATAACCGGAGACTCCGAGTACACCTTACAGAACATCAACATCCTAAATCATTATATTGGAATGAAATACATAGAACCGGATTCTATTCCGGAGCTCCAGTATTTCCCTTATGTGGTGATCTTTATGACGGTATTCGGATTGCTGGTAGCATTTACAAACTCCCGAAATTTGAGGCTTTCTTGGCTGCTTATATTGCTGATACTGGGTATATTGGGCATTTATGATTTTTACATTTGGGAATATGACTATGGGCACAACCTGTCACCTACGGCTCCCATAAAGATTCCCGGTATGGTGTATCAACCACCATTGTTTGGGACCGAAATGCTGCTTAACTTTAAAGCCAGTTCCTACCCTCATTGGGGAGGAATAGCCTTATTTCTCTCTATGATACTGGGATTCTTAGCCTATTGGCGAAGCAAAGTCGCTGCCACAAGGATTTCTTCAGTAAGTCCGGTGGTGGCAATAATATTCTCCATGGTAATATTGGGCTGTTCCAAAGATCCTCAAGCCATAGCTTATGGGATGGAGGGATGTAATTATTGCAAAATGACCATCGTAGACACCAGATTTGGAGCTGAATTGGTAACGGACAAAGGAAAAGTACTGAAATTCGACGGTGTCGAATGCCTGGTGAATCATTTGCAATCTGCAGATGATCAAAAGGTTCATTCTCTATGGGTTACCTCTTTTGATAAACCTCAACAATTAGTTGAGGCTTCGTCTTGCAAATATCTAATAAATAGTGATATACCCAGCCCTATGGGTATGTACCTAAGTGCTTTCGATACGCAACAGGCCGCGCAATCGTTTCAGCAGAAACACGGCGGTACCGTTTACGACTGGAATTCATTAAATCAAAATTTTCAAGGCTTGCAGGGACATGAATAGGCGCCTGCTGATCATATGGTGTTTGATCATCGGTTGTTGGGTCAACACCTACGCAGATACCTTAGATATAGTCGCCGGAGGCCGTTTTGAGAAAATTAATGCCGCTCTAGCTGCGGCAGACAGTGGGGACGTGCTCCGGATTTTTCCGGGATTGTACAAGGAGGGAACATTGATAATAGATAAGTCCGTTACCCTATTGGGTATTGATTATCCCCGGATCGATGGGGAGGAGCAGCAAGAGATCATTAGAATAATAGCCGATCATGTCGTGGTAAAGGGGTTGCAAGTACAAAACGTAGGAACCAGCTATACCGAAGACAGGGCAGGCATAAAACTAGATGGGGTCCAAAACGTCCAAATAGTAGAGAATCGGTTGATTAATTGCTTTTTTGGAGTGTACTTGAAGCAATCCAATGATTGCCGGGTGGTGGCTAACCAGATAATTGGCAAAGCCGAGAAGGAAATGTCGTCCGGCAATGCCATCCACTTATGGTATTGTAAGCGCATAGAAGTGCGGGACAATGTGGCGGAGCATCACCGGGATGGTATATATCTGGAATTTGTGGATGACTCGCAAGTGACCGGCAACACCAGCTCTTTCAATCTTAGATACGGGCTACATTTTATGTTTTCCAATTATGACGACTATTCTCATAATGTTTTTCAATCCAATGGAGCTGGCGTAGCGGTGATGTTTTCGCGCAATATCCGTATGAATAACAATGTTTTCCAGGACAACTGGGGAATGGCTTCTTATGGTTTACTGCTAAAGGAGATCTACGACGGAGAAATAAAGGAAAATCATTTTATTAAAAATACTATTGGCATATACGGGGAAAGTGCTAACCGTTTGATCATCCAGGATAATGATTTCCAATCTAATGGATGGGCTTTGAAGATATTGGGAAGTTGTGTGGATAATACGTTTACAGGAAATAACTTTTTAACCAACACCTTCGATTTGACCACCAATTCCAACAATGATTACAATCTGTATCAAGGTAACTACTGGAGTGGCTATAGCGGATATGACCTCAATCGCGATGGGTATGGTGACGTACCTCATCGTCCTATACAAATGTTTTCCTATGTGGTGGGAAGGGTGGATGTATCCATTATATTGTTACGAAGCTTGTTTGTAGACTTGTTGAACTTTGCTGAAAAGGTCACACCGGTATTTATACCGGAAGGACTGATGGACACTCAACCGTTAATGCAACCTAGACCATGATCGAAATAAAGGACCTCTATAAAAGTTTCGGTAAAAACCAGGTATTGAAAGGAGTAGATCTTACCATACCTCGTGGTCAGATAACCGCAGTACTGGGTCCCAACGGCTCCGGAAAGACTACAGTTTTGAAGTCGATTTTGGGATTAGTAGTGCCGGACCAAGGTATGATCACCTACCAGGGCCATCCATTGGACAAGAGCGGCAATTACCGGCACCAGATAGGATACCTTCCCCAAATCGCCCGTTTTCCGGACAACTTAAGAGTACGTGAACTCTTTGACATGATACAGGATCTACGATCTGAAAAATCGGATATCAGCTCACTGGTTGAAAACTTCAAGCTCCAGCCTTTCATGCGTCAACGGCTGCGTAATCTTTCAGGAGGAACCCGTCAAAAGGTCAATACCATATTGACGTTTATGTTCGATTGTGAGCTCTACATCTTGGACGAACCCACAGCAGGTCTGGATCCGGTGGCCATGATAAAGCTAAAGGAGCTGATCACCAACCGACAGGAGCAGGGCAGTACCTTTTTATTGACCACCCATATCATGAGTTTGGTAGAGGAGTTGGCTGATCATATCATTTTCCTGTTAGACGGCCGAATTCACTATCACGGACCCTTACAAGATCTAAAATCCTTACACGGTGAAGCCAATCTGGAACGTGCCATTGCCAGGATATTGGAATCAAATGGTGACGGCAGCACTAAATCAAAATCTCCTACTCATGCTTAAGATTCTCAAATACAGCTTTTTTGATCTTTCCAGATCTTATTGGAGTTATTGTTATCTGCTCTTTTTTCTGATCACCACTACGGTGCTGTTGTATCTGAGCCAGGATCCCTTTAAGGTTATGGTCAGCCTGTTGAATATCGTGCTGATCCTGACCCCATTGATTGGAATTATGTTAGGAACCATGTACTTCTATAATTCCCGGGAATTTGCGGAACTGCTGCTGGCGCAACCCATAAAGCGGACCTCAGTATTTCTGGGGCAATACCTGGGTTTGTCCTTGTCCTTGACCCTCAGTTTTTTGCTGGGCATGGGGCTGCCGTTCCTCTTTTTTGGGGTATTCGGCTCTGATCATACCCTTGATTTTTTGATGCTCATAGCGGTGGGAGTTTTATTGACCTTAGTATTTACAGCATTGGCTTTTGTAGTGGCTTCAAGGTTTGAGAATAAATTAAAAGGATTTGGTTTAGCCATTCTGGTGTGGCTGTCCTTAGCGGTGCTTTATGATGGGTTAATGTTGATCCTGATGCTGGTTTTTGAATCCTACCCCCTGGAAAAAGCGGTACTGGCTGCAGTATTGTTCAATCCCATTGACCTTTCGCGCATTCTGATCATGCTGCGCCTGGATATTTCCGCCTTACTGGGCTTTACCGGTGCGGTATTCAATGCCTTTTTAGGCACCACTCAAGGTATGTTGGTGGCTTTTTTGGCTCTTTTGCTTTGGGTGACTTCTCCGGTTTTCGGGTTTCTGCATGTCATTAGAGGAAAGGATTTTTAAAGAATGATAATTGTCATTATCATGAATGATCGGTATCGTCAATAATTCTGGGTTGCCGGGATAATTTGCATACACTATACCTGCCTCATGCAAGTAGTTGATCAGAAGGATGTAAAATGTTTTCACTGTGGTGAAACTTGTCATGGGAAACCACATTGTGTAGATAAAAAACCATTTTGTTGCTCCGGCTGTAGTTCGGTATATCAATTACTGAATGAAAATCAACTGCAGGACTATTATAAGCTTCAGCATCATCCAGGCGCTCCAAAATCTCCATCAAAGGAGAAGTTTGCCTATCTGGATAATGATGCTATCGCCCAAGGTCTGCTGTTATTCAACAGTGATTCTTTGCAGAAAATGCAGTTCCATATTCCGGGTATTCATTGCAGTTCCTGCATCTGGTTATTGGAACACCTTCCACGACTGCATCATCACATAAAAGCGTCGCGGGTAAATTTCCCCAGAAAAGAACTGACTGTGGATTACGACCCTAGAGGCATAACGCTGCGGCAACTGGTAGAGTTGCTTGCCGAGATCGGTTATGAGCCTAACATCAGTCTGGAAAACCAACGTCGCCAGCAGTCTGATAAGTCCAGTCAACAACTGTTAGTCAAGATAGGCGTAGCTGGTTTTTGTTTTGGTAATATCATGCTGCTGAGTTTCCCCGAATATCTGGGGCTAGATATTTTCGAAGATCAGATACTTACCAGGTGGTTTTCATGGATCATTTTGTTGTTATCCCTGCCTGTTGTAGGATATTGTGCCAAGGATTATTTCATTTCAGCGGTAAAAGGCTTAAAGCAGCGTTACCTAAATATAGATGTGCCCATAGTCCTGGGTATCCTGGCACTTTTT
The DNA here is from genome assembly GCA_029861825.1 of Cyclobacteriaceae bacterium. Classification (GTDB taxonomy): domain Bacteria; phylum Bacteroidota; class Bacteroidia; order Cytophagales; family Cyclobacteriaceae; genus JAJCYK01. The sequence continues at coordinate 1,117 of JAOTYN010000157.1, read as the reverse complement.
GGCCGCAGCGTCTATGAAATCACTACAGGAATTGGGCCGGGTTACCTGGATAGTTTGGCAGGGCTTTTGTTTTTGTTGCTAATAGGCAAGTGGTTCCAACAGCGTACCTACCGCAACTTGTCTTTCGATCGGGACTTTAAAGCGTATTTTCCGCTAGCCGTATTAAAGGTTACTCCTGACCGCCAGGAATCCGTGCTGGTCAAAGATTTAGCCATAAATGATATCATCAGGATCCGTCATGAAGAGTTGGTGCCTACGGATTGTAAATTACTAGACGGGCCGGTGCAGATTGATTACAGTTTTGTTACCGGAGAATCGGCCCCGGTCACCAAGCACAGCGGGGATTTTATTTATGCAGGTGGCCGTCATCTAGGAACTAAGGCCCACTATCAGGTAGAAAAAGAGGTGTCCCAAAGCTACCTTACTCAATTGTGGAATCATGCGGCCTTTAAAAAGGAGAAAGATCATCAAAGTTCTGCCCTTATCAACAGTATTAGTAAATACTTTACCCTGGTAGTTTTGGGCATTGCTACTTTGGCCGCTGCTTTTTGGTTGGTAAAAGAACCTCAAGAAGCCCTTTTCGTGTTCACTTCCGTACTTATTGTAGCGTGCCCCTGCGCATTATCCATGGCCACTCCCTTTACCTTAGGCTCTGTGATGAGAATTATGGGTCTCAATAAATTTTACTTGAAGAACGCTCAAGTGGTGGAAGAACTGGCTCAGATCGACACCCTGATCTTCGATAAAACCGGGACCTTGACGGAGCCTAAAGGTGCTTTGAGATTTCAAGGTAAAGAACTTACTAAGGACCAGAGTAGTTGGCTTATCAGCCTCACCTCACAATCCACTCACCCAGCCGCCCAGGACATCTGCCGCTTTTTGCAATCCCGGTATGACCATCATGGTATACCGGCAACCAATGAATTTATGGAGATTCCGGGAGTGGGTATATCCGGCACCGTGCAGGGCCATGAGCTAAAAGTCGGCAAGCTTGAATTTGTTGGCAATGCACATAGCGGTACTTCAAATAAAGCTACGTATCTAGCTATAGATAAATTGGTTATAGGGTACTTCAATAGAGAGAATAAATACAGAGATGGGCTATCAGGTCTGTTTG
>JAOTYN010000156.1 GCA_029861825.1 Cyclobacteriaceae bacterium | reverse complement strand
GTTTTTCAGGGTGGACTCAATGAAATCCACTGCAATGGGGTTGGAAGTACGAGATCTGGCCATTGCCATCATTCTTGAAGAAGGCTCTACGTAGGTGACGGTTGCCGTTTTAAAATGGTTTTGTAAATCTTCTAATAATGATCCCGAGCCACCCCCTACCACAAGTATGGACTCTACCTCCGGAAGTTGCTCAAAAAAGACCTTGGGGGCCTGATGAATAGCCTGGCCAAACACCGCTCGAGCCATCAAGTCATAAAAAGGAGCAATCCGGTTAAAATTGTTGGTTTTACTCATAGCAAGAATATTGCAGGTATCAGGAAGATGCCATCTCCCAGTACTCTAAAACGCTCTCTATCCATAAAAAAATCCGGAAGTAATATGATGAGACCTAGCATCAATGCCATAACCAAAAATATCAATTGTGCTTCCACCACTGCGGGGATATGGGGCCAAATCATGAAACTTATGGCTGATAGACTCACCACCAGAATGATAGCGATTACCACTACCATTCGGGTTTGTTTTTTACCCCAGGAAATGACTGCGGATCCGAATTTGTGCTGTTGGTCCTGTTCCATTTCAAAATAGGAGAACTCCAGCAGGTTTACCATAGCCAACAACGTGAATTGCAGGAACATTAAGACCAACCAGCCCTCGATCGGATATGGTGACATAGTTATAGGGGCAGTAAAAACCCCGGTTGCATAAACCAGTGATACAATGATCTCCTTGAAGTACTTGACAGCTGTGCCCAAGAACATCATCATAATAAAATAACCACAAACCAAAGCGGAAATGATACTCCCCCAAGTCAGTACCATCTCAGGCAGTTGTCTGGAAATGAGTATTCCCGCCAGGATCCCCACTGCCACCAATACCATCAGTATATTGAAATGCCTGTAATGATAGCGATGCCTGAACGATCTGGCTCGCTCCTGTAAGCGATAGGCATCCCATAGATGATCGAGGGTATAAACTACCCAAACGGCCAAAGCCAGGCACCAATAGACTGCTCCGGGAATATGGACTTGCAGCAAGCGGCCCAAGAAGGCGCAACACACCACCGCACCCAGCACCACATCCAGGCTGAGTGCTCTCACGTAGGTGTACATGGTGCTAAGCATAAATGAAATTAGCAAAAAAAAAGCTTACCAGAGGTAAGCTTTTGAAGAGTTTCCAGGATATTTAGCTGCTGGACAAAGCCTCTGCTCCGGCAACAATTTCCAGAATTTCCTTAGTAATGGCCGCCTGCCGGGTCCGGTTATAAGTAAGCTTAAGCTCTTTTAATAGCTCACCGGCATTTTCAGTGGCTTTGTCCATGGCTGTCATACGGGCTCCATGTTCTGCGGCGTTGGATTCTAATAGTGCTTTGTAAAACTGGATCTTGAGCGACTTAGGGATTAGATCCTCTACAATCTCTGTTTTACTGGGTTCATAGATATAATCGGTGGCACTTACTTCCTGTGATTCGGTTTCGACAGCTTCTACCGGCAAAAACTGTTCGGTTCTCAAAATTTGTGTGGCCACATTCTTGAACTCATTGTAAACCAGATGCACTCTATCGAAATCGCCCTCCACAAAGTGCGACATAGCATATTCGGCAGCCTCTCGAACTGAAGTGAAGTTCATAGAAGTGAATAGCATCGCATAATCCTCAACTACCTGTAATTTACGCTTTTTAAAGAAGTCTAAGGAGCGCTTGCCAATGGGCATAATAGTCAAGTTGCCCGCTGCTTGCACCTCTTTGTACTTCTCGCTGATTAACTGCAGGGTAGCCTTGAAGACATTACTGTTAAATGGGCCGCACAGCCCCTTGTCGGAAGTAATTACCACTAGTAGGACCTTGTCAGGGTTTCGGCTGTCGGCATACAAATTCTGGACATCCCCATCGTTACCAGCTGAAACATTGTGCAATATTTCCAACAGTTTCTGGGCATAGGGACGCATTTGGATAATATTGTCCTGTGCCTTCCTTAGCCGGGCTGCCGCCACCATTTTCATGGCTTTGGTGATCTGCTGCGTAGAGGTAACGGAGAGTATCCGGCTTTTTACTTCTTTTAAACTAGCCATAGTACTTGCTTAGTTTACGTATTTCTTAGCCATGTTTATGGCCTCATTCTTTAAAGTCTCTGTAACTTGATCGTCCAACTTACCGTCTCTTAAGGTTTCCATAACGTCTTTATGTTGTGCGCTCAGTAAGGTTACGAATTCCTTCTCAAATTCCTTGACGCGTTTCAGAGGCACTTTGTCAATAAATCCGTTGGTGGAAGCATAGATGATGGCAATTTGTTGCTCCACCGGAACCGGCTCATACTGACCTTGCTTTAGAATCTCCAGATTGATCCGACCCCGGTCGATGGTCAATTGGGTAGCAGCGTCAAGGTCGGAGCCAAATTTGGCAAAGGCTTCCAGTTCCCGGAATTGAGCCTGATCAAGCTTCAGGGTACCTGCTACCTTCTTCATGGATTTGATCTGAGCCGCACCCCCTACCCTTGATACCGATATACCCACGTTAATCGCAGGACGAATACCGGAGTTGAACAAGTTAGTTTCCAAGAAGATCTGCCCATCAGTAATGGAGATCACATTAGTAGGAATATAAGCTGAAACATCGTTGGCCTGAGTTTCAATGATTGGCAAAGCGGTTAAAGACCCCCCACCCTTTACCATGTGCCGGATGGATTCCGGAAGGTCGTTCATTTGTTGAGCAATTGAATCGTTGGCATTGACCTTAGCCGCTCTTTCCAGTAATCTGGAATGCAGATAGAATACATCTCCCGGATAGGCCTCTCGCCCTGGAGGGCGACGAAGCAGCAGGGAAACTTCCCGGTAGGAAACTGCTTGCTTGGACAAATCATCATACACCACCAGGGCCGGCCGGCCTGTGTCCCTGAAGAATTCTCCGATGGCAGCTCCGGTAAACGGAGCAAAGAACTGCATGGGTGCAGGTTCGGATGCACTAGCTGCTACTACCACGGTGTAATCCATAGCACCACCTTTTTCCAAAGCAGCAACTACACCGGCTACCGTAGAAGCTTTCTGACCACAGGCGACGTATATACAAAAAACGGGTTCACCTTTATCGTAGAATTCCTTTTGATTTATGATGGTATCAATAGCTACCGCAGTTTTACCGGTTTGGCGGTCGCCGATGATCAACTCTCGCTGTCCTCTACCGATTGGAATCATAGAGTCGATCGCTTTTATACCGGTTTGCAACGGTTCACTTACCGGCTCCCGATATATTACCCCGGGTGCCTTTCGTTCAAGGGGCATTTCGTAAGTCTCACCAGGCAATGGGCCTTTGCCATCAATGGGCTCGCCCAAGGTATTGACCACACGTCCCAGCATGCCTTCACCTACTTGAATGGAGGCAATAGTATTGGTGCGTTTTACGGTATCACCTTCTTTGATTCCTTTGGATTCACCAAATAACACCGCTCCTACATTATCTTCTTCCAGGTTTAGTACCAAACCCTTTAAGCCGTTTTCGAATACAATTAGCTCTCCCGCCTGGGCCTCAGATAGACCGTAAATTCGGGCTACCCCATCACCTACCTGTAGTACGGTACCTACCTCTTCCAGCTCTGCTTCCGACTTAAAATTTGATAATTGTTCTCTTAATATTGCCGATACTTCATCGGGTCGAACTTGTACGGACATGATGTCTTTCGTTTATAATTCAATGATATTTTTAAAATCCCTTTACATAAGGGTTCTGTGCAAATTCCAACTGTAATTCTTTTAGCTTGCCTTTTAGGCTCTCGTCAATTTGTTTACCTCCTATCTTGAGAATGTATCCCCCGATTAACTCATTATCGATGACCTCAGTCAGCTCAACGCTGTTCATCCCTGTGGCTTCGACAATTGCTGATTTGAATCGGCTCCTTTGTTCGTCGTTCAAAGAGTGTATGGTCTTTACAGTGGCCATTTCCACTCCCTTTAGCGCATTGTATTGAATATGAAATTCCTTGGCGATTAAAGGAAGAACGCGTTCCCTATTCTTACGGGCAATGATCTCGAAAAACGATAGGGTAGTTTCATTGACCTTGTCGTCAAACAGCTCTTTTAGAATAGCTAATTTCTTATCGTGATTGATGATGGGATTCTTCAGCATCAATTCAAAGTCCCGATTCTCCTCACAGATCACCGCAAATAGCTGCATATCTTCGTGAATAGAAGCCAACTCACCTTTCTCTTGAGCCAGAGTGATCAGGGATTTTGCATATCTAGAAGCTACTCGGATCTCCGACATGTTAATTAATGTTTAAATCATTCAGGTATTGGTCCACCAGTTGACTTTGTTTGGGTTGGTCGTCCAGGTTTTGACGTAATAATCGCTCGGCTATCTCAAGTGATAAAGAAGCTACTTGATTTTTCATCTCAGTCAAGGCGGCCTGCTTCTCGTTATTAATAGCCAACTTGGCATCTTCGATCATCTTTCCGGAAATCTTGGAAGCAGCGGTCTTGGCCTCATCCTTTATATTGTTGGCTGTTGCTAAAGCTTCTTTAATGATCTTATCGCGTTCCAAACGAGCCTCATCCAACAATTTTTCATTATCGGATTGCAGCTTGGACATTTCTTCTTTAGCTTTTTCAGCAGCAGCTAGGGACTCTTCAATACTTGACTCACGCTCTTTTACGGCATTCAGCATGGGCTTCCATGCGTACTTACTGAGCACGAAGACCAAGGCTAAGAAAATAACCGTTTGCCAAAATATTAAACCGAAACCTGGGGTTATTAAATCCATCTAATTTTTCTTTTCGTTTTTGGAAATAGGGTTGGAACGTTGCCTAATGCAACCTTTTCCAACCCTATATGCTTATCCTGTTTTCAATGATACCAGTAGTGCGATCACCGAACCGAACAAGGCAATTACCTCGATCAAAGCGGCAATTACCAGCATTTGAACCTGAATACGATCGGCTGCCTCAGGCTGACGCGCCATAGACTCCATGGCTGATCCACCAATACGGCCGATACCGATTCCAGCTCCAATGGCAGATAGACCTGCCCCAATGGCAGCCCCCATCCACGCTAAACTGATATCCATTAATAAAGAAGCTAACATAATTTTACATTATATATATGAAACAAAAATTCAATCCAATTTCAATTTAGTGATGGCCATCCGCCACCGCCATACCTATGTACATCGAAGAGAACAAGGTAAAGACATAGGCCTGGATCGTAGCCACCAAGAGTTCAATAATATTGATAAACAACACCACCAAGCTGGTACCCACACCCACCCAGGCGCTGTGAAAGATAAAAGCCAGCCCAATCAAACTCAGGATCACAATGTGCCCGGCAGTGATGGCCACAAACAAACGCAACATCAGTGAAAAAGGCTTGGTGAAAATTCCCAAGATCTCTATGGGGATCATTATTGGTTTCAACAGTAATGGTACTCCCGGGGGATTAAATATGTGCGCCCAATAATGCTTGTTGGAACTAAATAAGGTCATCACCAAGGTGATAGCAGCCAGTACCATGGTTACCGCAATATTACCGGTGAGGTTTGCTGCTCCTGGCAACAAACCCAGCAGGTTGCCCAACCAAATGAAAAAGAACAAGGTCAACATGTAGGGCAGATACCTTTCGTACTTGGGGCCAATATTGGGCTTTACAATCTCATTCTTTACGTATAGTACCAATGGCTCAACCCAGGACTGTAATCCCTTTGGAGGGGCCGAAGGGTCTTTTTTATAGGGGCGAGCTACCGAAACGAATAACACGATCATTAAAATCGCTCCTAAGATTAAAGCAGCGACATTTTTGGTAATGGACAGGTCGTAGAATTCATGGTTTGGATCCTCGGCCACTACATGTCCCGCGGCATTCATACTATAGCCCTGGTAGCTGGTCTCCCCGTGGTGAAACTTACCGGACATGAAAACTTCCAGTCCTTTACTGCTGGAATACAGGATGATAGGAAGGGGGATGGTCACGGCAGTTTCGCCAATATCCAATAGGTGCCATTCATGGGCGTCGGTGACATGATGCATGATCATCTCACCCGGATTAAATTCACCGTCCCCGCCGCTTGCGGCAAACATTTTTAGGCTGCTTGAACATAGCAGCAACACGATTGTTAAAGTTCTGATTATTAGTGTTTTATTGCTTGCGATTCTGCCCAAAGATATCATAGTAAATTACGGCTTCCTGAATTCGGCACGCAAGTTACTTAATAGCTCCATAATTTCAAATATCAGGTAGAATAAATACACGATAAAAAAGTTCACCGCTAGGATATTGATTTCGGCTGGGATCCAGGTTGCCAACAAGAAGAGCACTACCAAAGAAAATACGATACGCACCACTTGGCTGGCGATAAAAATTGTTACCAGGCTTTTTTGTTTAATGGCCCAAATATTGGCCCGCACCGTGAGCAGGCTAAGCAGGAAGAAAACTCCTATGAGGATATACACTTTAGAGAAGGCCCAGGAGGGCTTCAGCTGCTCTACGAGGTAAAAAAGTCCCAATAACAGCACCGTCATGACCCCTAGTCTAAGCACGGTCTTATACATAGGTCAGGATTTTGGGAGGGATTTAACCAGATAGATGAGGGACCCTATCAAAGCCAGCATGGAAAATGCTATGGTAAACAAGGGAACTTTAAGGGACAACCACTGATCGATCTTCATTCCGCCCCATGTTCCCAGAAATATAAACGCAAGAATTTGAAAAGCCAGTCCGGAATACTTGATATAAGCCTTAGGCTGGTTTGTATCCTTGTTGAGGTTGGGTTTGTGGGACATTTTGCAGTCCGGGATTTAAAGAAACAGACTTTTCCGACTCTTTTTCTTCCTGGGGTTTAGTGATTCCGATTTTGATCTCTTTTATTTTTGCGCCCATGGTGCAACCACCGTTGAAGGTGGCCCCGGACTCAACAATTAGCTTATTGGTAATGATATCTCCATGAATAACACAGGAAGGACGCAGGATTAGCATCTCCGAAACCTCCACCTTTCCTTTTACTTCCCCAGCAATCTCGGCGTTTTTGGCCAGGATATTTCCATCCACATAGGACGATTGGGCCAGGGCCGCTTTGCTCTTAGTGGTTAGATTACCAATCACCTTGCCCTCAATGCGCAGGTTACCCGGAGTTTGGATATGCCCTTCCAGGATGGTGCCACGGCTTATGATGTTACTGGTAGTACTGAGAACTTCCTCCGAACGTTTTTCTTCCTTGTTGAACATAGTGATAGCGTTTAGAATGATACGAATTCTTCGGGATTGACCGGGTTGCCATTGTACCACAATTCAAAATGCAAATGTGGTCCGGATGTTAACTCTCCGGTATTCCCGATGATTGCTATTAGATCGCCGGCTTTAACAAAATTACCAACTTTTTTCAATAATGCAGAATTATGTTTATAAACGGAAATCAAATTGCCTTTGTGCTGCACAGATATTACATAACCAGCCTCCTGCGTCCAGTCCGAAAGAATAACCGTCCCGTCCGCCACACATTTTACTGGTTCATTCTTCTTAGACACCACATCCACTCCATAATGTTCGTTTTTGGCATTGTATGGAGATAATACGATTCCAGATATAGGTGAAAATAAGAAGAATTCTTGTAAATCAGAGGAAGAGTAGGTTTCTAGGTCCAATAATATGTCCCCGCCCTCCTCAAACTCTTTACGGAATTGTGAATCGATAGGAGGCAAATTGTCCAGGTCAATATCCCGATTTAAAGTATTAAGCTGTTGATTGGATATGGTAGAAGCGAAACTAACGGTATCATCGCCCCGGATAATTTGGGTGAGGTTATCGATGAACTGGTCCTTTCTATCCACTTCAATAGCCAGACTGTCTACTGCGCTGGACAAGCGTATCAAACGGCGGTTAGCCTCCAATTCCTGATGTTCTGGATCGAACCATTGAGCCAACAGGGTTTTAACCAAAATGAGGCTAATTAGCATGAATACCATCATCAGAGTTAGGATAAAAACTATTAACTTCGCGTAGGTAAAACTAAATGTAGATTTTTCGGCGAAATTCTCCTCGTTGCGAATGATCAGCAAGTATCGATTTAATAGTTTGCCAGCTAATTTGGATTTAACGCTCAAGAGCCTTATAGATTAGTTAAAACAAAATTATATATAAATAGGAATTTGAATAAGCAAATTGTATTAAATGTACATTTTTTACGTTTCATAAGCGTATTATGCTAACGGCGGTGAACAAAAATTGGTACCTTTTATTTGCTGTTTTCTCAGGTGTATTATTTTTTGGTTTAGGAGGCTGCTCATCCGAAAAGAGTACCCTTGTCAGCAAGACTTATCATAACCTAACAGCCCATTACAACGCTTACTTTTATGCGGATCAGCGGTTGAATGAGGTGATCGAGGCTATTGAAAGTAGCTACGAGCCAAATTATAACCGTATTCTACAGATTTTTCCTCCAGTCGATACTACGGTGGTCAACAGCATGCGTACCCAACTTGACGATGCTATAAAAAAGGCCGCTATTGCCATTCAATTTCACAAGAATAGCGACTGGGTGGACGATAGTTATGTATTAATCGGAAGGGCAAA
>JAOTYN010000155.1 GCA_029861825.1 Cyclobacteriaceae bacterium | reverse complement strand
TTTTAAAGTTCCCTCCGATTGGACCATTAATATCTCACAGTTGACCGTGCTGTTTGGTGGGTTTTCTGATGAACGAGTGGTTGATCTCACCAAAGCAGACCCTAAGAAGGTATTGAATATCCGGGGGCTTATCCTTTTTGGAGGAGGAGAAATAAAAAACGGCTAGATGAAGCATCCCATTTTAGGTGGAGTGGGGTCCGTTTATTATGGCCTGATTTGGCTCATAGTTGCTCTGGCTCATACAGCGGTCCTATACTTCTATTTTGAACTACCATTGGTGGCTTCCCTAGAAGATAGCCTGGTATTCAACATTCTGTTTGCAGGTCTGGGTCTGGGCTTCTGGTACATTGTGAAATACTCCAGCCCGGGATCAAGAGATAATTTCAGACCCATGATCACGCTGATCATTACAGGCCTGTTTGCGGTGGGACTGTGGATTTGGGTATGCACTTCCATTTTGCAATTGCTTCAAGTAGATACCACATACCAAACCTTTTTGCAGGACTCACGCATTTGGCGGTTGGTTTCCGGCAGTCTTTACTATGCGGTGATCATCCTTATCTATTACTTGATCTCCTACAATCAAAACCTGCAAGAGCAAAAAAGCCGGCAATTGCAATTGGCAACCGCCGCCAAAGAGGCCGAGCTTAAAATGTTAAAGTTTCAGATAAACCCGCATTTCATTTTCAACAGCTTGAACTCCATCAGTTCACTTACCCTAAGCGACCCCCAAAAAGCTCAACAAATGATCGTAAAACTCAGTAATTTTTTAAGATACTCCTTGGGAAAGGACAATCGAGATACCAACTTATTGCAAGATGAGATCGAAAACATTAAACTATATTTGGACATTGAGAAGGTGCGCTTTGGTGATCGATTGGTGTTCGAAACCAATATCCATCAGGGATGCAACGACTGCCGGATACCCAACCTGATCTTACAGCCTTTGTTTGAAAATGCTGTCAAACACGGGGTACAGGAAAGTATCGAGGCCATTCAGGTAACGCTTTCGGCAGAGCGCCTTCACAGCGCGCTATTTATTGAAGTAACCAATAATTTTGATGAAGAGGCCGTGTCGCAAAAAGGTGCCGGCATAGGGTTGAGAAACATCAAACAACGACTGGCTCTGCTTTACGGAAGCGAAGACTTGCTACAGTTTGAAAAGAATGGAAATTTGTTTAAAGTAACCGTGGAAATCCCCCAATGATGTCGAAGATCAAAACCATAATAATAGATGACGAATCCCTAGCTATTGATCTTATCAGTTCCTATTTATCGAGCCATTCGGATATAGAGGTAGTAGCGGAATGTCAGAACGGTTTTGCCGGATTAAAAGCGATCCATGACCTGCAGCCCGACCTGGTATTTTTAGATATTATGATGCCGAAATTGAACGGCTTCGAGATGCTGGAACTGTTGGAAGAGCATCCGGTGGTGATCTTCTCCACGGCTTATGATAATTATGCCTTGGAGGCTTTCGAACAAAACGCCGTGGACTATCTGCTAAAACCTTATGATCAACCCCGCTTGGATGCCGCTTTGGATAAGGCCAGGGAGAAAATACAAGCTCAACATACGAAAGCTCCCGAACTGCTCAATTTAATTAAGTACCACCAGGAAACCGGTGAACTTCATCGGGTAGTGGTAAGGGATGGCAGTAAAATAAATATAATTCCAGTGGAGAAAATCCACTATATCGAAGCCATGGACGATTATGTGTGTATATATACCGAAAATGGAAAATACCTCAAGCAGCAAACCATGAAATATTACCAGAATCATTTGCCCAACAAGGACTTCGTACGGATCCACCGTTCTTACATCTTGTCTATGGGGCAACTTCAGAAACTTGAGGCGTATTCCAAAGATTCGCATATGGCTATCTTAAAGCAGAATAAGGAGTTGCCTGTTAGTCGATCGGGCTATGCCCGTTTAAAGGAGCTATTGAATTTTTGAGATGTCTAACTCCGTTTATGCCATTTCTTCTAACCGTATCCTGACACCAGAAGGTCTAATTAAGGGTTATTTGGTAGTGCATGAGGGAATAATTGAATCGATCCATGCTGATGAAAGTGCTCCTCCGGAGCTAAGCAACTACCAAACCGGTGATTGGGTAGTTATGCCCGGTCTTATCGATCCCCACGTTCACATAAACGAACCCGGTCGAACACACTGGGAAGGGTTTGATACTGCTACCAGGGCGGCTGCCGCGGGGGGTATTACCACTTTGGTAGATATGCCTCTAAACTCATCGCCGGTAACCACCTCCAAAAAGGCTTTTACCGAAAAACTAAAAGCTGCCAATGCCAGTACTCATGTAAATGTGGCTTTCTGGGGCGGTTTGGTGCCCTCCAGTTTAAATGAGCTCCCGGAACTATTAAAGAGCGGGGTCATGGGCATAAAGGTCTTCCTATGTCATTCTGGAATAGACGATTTTCCACAGATCACCACCAAAGAATTAAGAGCCGCTTCCCCTTATTTTCAGGCATCGAAATTGCCGTTACTGGTGCACGCGGAGTTACCCACCAAGGAAACAAAGTCCGACTATCCAGACGCCGGCAGCTATGCAGCCTACTTGAACAGCCGGCCGGCCCAGTGGGAATTGGATGCCATTGAAATGATGATAAACTTTTGCGAAGAATTCAGAGTACCGGTCCATATCGTGCATCTAGCCACCGCCAAAGCCTTACCCATGATAAAAAAGGCTAAAGCCCGGTCTTTACCTATTACCGTAGAGACTTGTCCGCATTATCTCTACTTTGCCAGTGAAGATATTCTTGATGGCCAAACCCAGTTTAAATGTGCACCTCCCATCCGCAACAGAGCAAATAATCTTCAACTTTGGAATGCTTTACAAGAGGGTGTGATCGATTTTATCGCTACCGACCACTCCCCATCGCCACCGGAAATGAAACAGCTGGAAAGTGGGGACTTCATCAAAGCCTGGGGAGGGATCAGTAGTTTGCAATTTTTATTACCTTTAATATGGACCCTTGGGCAGTCTCACAAAATCAGTTTGTTTGATTTGCATCAATGGGTTAGTTTGGCGGCGGCCAGATTCTTGAACATTGATGACCACAAAGGAAAAATAGTGCCAGGTTATGATGCGGATTTAGTGGTTTGGAACCCTGAAGAAGAATTTCAGGTGACCTCGGAAATTATCGAGTTCCGGCATAAGGTCACACCGTATATGAATTGTAAACTGCAAGGGGTGGTTAAACGTACTTACATAGGGGGTCATGTAGTCTATGATGATGGGCTCTTTTTAGGACATCCCGCGGGCTCCTTAATTACCCGTTAAATAAATATGCCAGAACACACCAGATTTATGAGAGAAGCCATCGCCTATGCCTTAAAAGGCATACATAGTGACGAGGGTGGTCCTTTTGGAGCAGTAGTGGTGAAGGACGGAGAGATTATTGGCCGGGGAAGTAATAAGGTCACTACCTGTAACGACCCTACCGCGCATGCAGAAATAATGGCTATACGTGAAGCTTGTAGCTACTTAAAAAATTTTCAGTTAACAGGTTGCACAATTTACAGTTCCTGTGAGCCCTGCCCCATGTGTTTGGGGGCTATTTACTGGGCTCGCCCGGATCGCTTGTTTTATGCTTGCTCTAAGGATGATGCAGCAGCTGCGGGTTTTGATGATGCTTTTATCTATCGTGAAATCGCCCTTAACCATCAGGATCGCAGCATTCCATTCGATTCCATTTTGCGGGATGAAGCCCTGGTACTTTTCAATGATTGGACCAATAAATCCGACAAAACCCCCTACTGACCTATAGGGTGGCGATTGATGTTCTTATAATAAAGGTAGGCAGCAGGTTCTTTACCCATGGCCACAAACCATTGTGGACAGTAGGGAGCCATCCAGATACAGTCGTCTTTCATAACTGGAAGCCATTGATCATCCAGTCGATAAATTCCCTGTCCGGAAAGATATATCAGGCCGTGCTCCATGACATGAGTCTCCACAAAGGGCAGGTTCCCGCCGGGATCATAAGTAAAAATGTTAACAGCCATATCAAAAGACAGTGAATCCGGCAATAAGGTTTGCATATGCAATTGGCTATCATCCATATACAATTCGCTAGGCACCTGAGCGATATCACCTCGTACTATTTCCGGACTTTGGTGACCGGCCAACGGTTGATATTCCTTTTGAAAAATAGTGACCTTCATTCCCTTTTCACTGGATAACTCAAACTCCGAAGAGTGTGGTAGAAACGCAAAATGTCCCGGTCCCATTTTGTGTTTGTCCCCATCTTGGTGCAGGTGACCCTCCCCTTCCATGATGTATATGAAATTTTCCAGGGCCGACGATTTGAAATGACCGCTGGAATTCTGGTCCATCAAAGATAGTAATTGACAGAATTCCGCGCCCATAGCTTGATTAATAATAACATAGATCTGGGAATTTGACCATCCCGGTAAGGTGCTGTTCACCCAGCCATCTGGGGCGATCAAAGCGAAGTTTCGTTTTACTACGGTACGGGTATGAGCGGTGGAATTCATGGTTACTTTTTCTTATATGGCTGCCAATTTATCAAAAAAATTGTCGCAGACCTTTATAGCGGATTCAATATCTTCAAGTGAAGCTTGTTCCAAAGGATGATGACTTATTCCCTCTTTACAACGCACAAACAACATACACACCGGAGTTATACCCGATAACACTACCGCGTCATGACCAGCCCCGCTAACCAGATGCTTTACGGGGTAGCCGCTTTCCATAATAGATTCGCGCAATACTGCATTTAATTGGGTGTTGCATTGTACCGAATCAACTTCTGAAAGGGCTTCCCAATAGCTAAGCAGCTGTCTTTTTTTAGCAATAGAACTGGTTTTCTCCCGCAATTTATTTACTGCTTGCTGCATTTCATCTTTATGGGCATGACGGATATCAAGGCTCATGTTGACCCGTTCCGGGATTACGTTGATACGACCGGGTAGTACCTCCAGGGTGCCCACGGTAGCCACCATGTCTCTATATTCCAAAGCCAATTTCTCAACATACGTCACCAACTCCGCTGCACCCAATAATGCGTCTTTGCGCTGTTTTATGGGCACCGTACCTGCATGACCTGCCAGGCCCACAAAACTTATCTGATGGCGTTGCTGTCCCACAATATCGGTGACCAGCCCCACAGGAAGTTGTAATTGATCCAGGACAGGACCTTGTTCGATGTGAACTTCTAAATATCCGGCTAATTGGGCTCTTGAAAAACCGTCCTGCATGACCGCTTGCGGAGTTTGCCCATTCTCCTTCACTACCTGTTCTAGCGTGATTCCCTCTTTATCCCGTAATTGAAGATACTCCGGCCTAAAGGTTCCAGCCAGGGTCATACTCCCCAGGTATGGCTTCATAAAACGCACCCCTTCCTCCTCGGAGAAACCTACCACCTCCAGGTTATAAGGAAGCATCAGATCCTGTTTTTCTAAGCGCTCCGCCTGATCTACAGCCAGCAAAACCCCTAGGGTTCCGTCGAATTTACCGGCATTAAGCACCGTATCCAAATGGGAGCCCATTAAGAAAGTCTTAGGTTTTCCTAAGTCCAATACACCTCTGATATTAAGCATATTATCTACAGATACCTTTAGCTTTGCCTCCTTCATCCATTGTCTTACCAGATCACGCCCCTGGGCACTGGCTAAGGTCCCAAACTCGCGACAAAGGCAATCCTGGCGATCGCTTAATTCGGCCAGTAAATCCAAGCGCTGCAATATCTTTTGTGCTCTGGGGGTGGTCATGTTAATCCTTTGGTGGCAGGAATATCGGTAAATTAATATATTTTAGTAAGCAATTACCCAATAAGAAACCTATGGGCTGGTCCCTTTCAGGAATTAACCAAGCAAGCGGAGAGGAGCTAAAGCATGAATTGATAAATTGTTGCGGCTCGCATAAGTGGGTTCAGAGCATGATTGATGAACGTCCTTATTTCGATACCGAACATTTGTTGTTCAATGCCCAAAACATCTGGTCACAGTTGACCCCAGAAGATTGGAAAGAAGCCTTTGATCATCACCCCCAAATTGGAGATCTAAATTCTCTAAAGCAGAAATTTGCCAGTACTGCCAGGTGGGCAGCAAATGAGCAGAAGGGTACTTTACAAAGTGATGAGGAGACACTAATTCAATTAGCTGATTTTAACCAGCAGTATCTGGATAAATTTGGCTATATCTTTATCATATGCGCTACCGGTAAAAGCGCTGAAGAAATGCTCCAAGCCCTAAAGTCCAGGATCAACAATGAAGAGGACCAAGAAATAACCATTGCGGCTGCTGAACAGGCGCAAATCACTCAATTAAGACTTCAAAAACTATTGATATGAGTCAGATCACCACTCACGTTTTAAATACTTCAAAAGGACGGCCCGCTCAAGGAATAACCATAAAATTGCAAGAATACAAAGATCAACAGTGGTTCACCATAGGAGAAGGAATTACTAATTCCGATGGTCGTGTGAGCGATCTCCTTAATGGGGACACGCTTCTGGATCCCGGAAGCTACCGCATGCATTTTCAGCTTAAAAGCTATTTTGAACAGACCGGCGATCCCTGCTTTTATCCGGAAGCTAATATCATTTTTAATATTGCTGACGATCAGCACTACCATATACCCTTGCTTCTCAGTCCATTCGGCTACAGTACCTACAAAGGAAGTTGAGAAAGTTGATCATAAGGTAATATTGAGTCCTATTAAATCATCCCTGAGCTTTTTCGGATCCTGAAAATGGAGGGCTTGCATGCCCAGGGCTTGTGCGGCCTCAACATTGGGAAGGGAGTCGTCAACAAACAGGCTTTGGACCGGATCAAAACGATACCTTTCGAACAGTATTTTGTACAATGCTGGGTCAGGCTTTTTCAACTTCTCTATACCTGAAACTACAACCCCTTCGAACCAATGAAGAAAATCGAAAAGCTCCAGGGCTCTGGGAAAAGTCTGGTGCGACCAATTGGTTAACGCCAGCAAGCGATAATGGGTATGATCGTTCAAATGGCGTAAGATATCCACGGTCTCCCCGATGGATCCGTTCAGCATTTCTTCCCAACGGCCGTAATACATTTTAATTTCTTCCACATACTGTGGATGTTGATCCAACAACAAGTTGGTGGCCTCCTCCAATGTCCGTCCGGCATCTTGTTGAGCATTCCAATCCTGTGTGCAAATCTCCTCTAAGAAATACTCCATGCCGGCTTCATCGGTAAAGATCCTCTTATAGAGATGTCTGGGGTCCCAGTCGATCAATACACCTCCCAAATCAAAAACAATGGTGGAGATACTATTTGTAGCGTTTTCCATGCTTAATAACCATATTAACGTTCTGCAATAAACTTATATACCGTAATACATCCCCTTTGACCGCAATGATATCAGCATATTTTCCGGGACTTACAGTGCCTACTTCACTTTCCACGCCCATGAGTACCGAAGGCCAATAGGTAGCCGCCTTTACGGCATACAAAGGATCGACTCCGAATTCATTCACCCATACATCCAGTTCATTCCAAGTAGATTGGCTGTGAAACTTCATAGGTATGCCACTATCAGTACCGATCAGCAGTACAATACCGGCTTCGCGCAATTGATTAAATTTGCGCTCTAAGGTTGGTTTGCGAATAGGGGTAATTTGAAAATAAGGCAGCTGGTCGGGATGTGTAATGGAATTCTTTATGTCCAGGATAACCGAGTCAGGTAAGCCCAGGTGCCAGCTGTCGTTGTCCAGTTTTTCAGGATTGTCCCTCACATACTCATAATTATATAAACCTTCAATGGTAGGAGTCCAGAACAGGGGTCCTAAATTCATTTGGGCAGTGCGTTCCTTCAAGGCTAACATCACATCCGGTGGGTACTCAGGAGCGGAAGCCAGTCCCGTATGCTCAAAGCAATCTACGCCTACTTGCAGCCCTCTACGGATCTCCTCTGGTCTGTGCCCATGGGCCACCACTGTCAAATTGTGGCGGTGCGCCTCCTGCACTACCGCTCTCAATTCATCCATTGTCATTTGATCCTGATCTATAAGCTTAATACAATCTACTCCTGCCAGAGCCAGCCGTCGCACTTTTTCTTGGGCATCTTTAACGCCATCCACTCCCCAGCGAAAAGCCTCCGTACCCGGATAGGGCTTTTTTTGAATAAAGGGGCCGGACATATACATGGTCGGTCCCGGTATATCTCCCCGGTTTATGGCATCGCGCACGGCTATAGATTCCTCCAGTGGGGCTCCCAGGTCGCGGGCACTGGTAATACCAGCCATTAGCAATTGATGGGCGGAAGCAGGCATGATGACATCTTTAAGCAAGGGAGGATAAGTGCGGTCCCAATAGTTATAGTCGCTGTGACCGTTGATCATCAAATGTACATGCATGTCCCACAATCCAGGCATCACGGTCATACCCTCGGTAGATATGATCTCCGCATTTGCAGGTATTTCCAATTGACCTTTAACTCCCACCGCCTTAATACGTTCACCTTCAATAAGCACCACGCTGTTAGCTACAGGGTGACTGCCAAAGCCATCAATTAAGGTCCCTCCTACCAAAGCTTTG
>JAOTYN010000581.1 GCA_029861825.1 Cyclobacteriaceae bacterium | reverse complement strand
CCCCGATCGGTGATTTGGGTACATCATATTGATCCAGTAGATCGGTCGTATCAAATAAAAAATTATCCAACTGTGCTTTGTAACCGGTAGCAAGAATAACGGAATTAATTTTATGCAAGCGGCCTTCAGTATCCTCCACCCCATCTTTGGTAAAGGTTTTAATATCCGGGATCACTTTTATTTTTCCTTCTTTTATTTTTTGAACAGTACCGATGTCGATGACCGGGGTTTTGCCCGTCTTTTTTAATTGAATAGCGGGTGGGATCCTGCTGGCTGTGAGACCATATTTTTCAAGGCTCCCAATATAAATGAGGCGAATTAAATTACCCAGTTGATCTCCCCATCCAAACGGAATTTTTTCGAGCAGCCTGGCCGTCACTTGCGTGGGTCTCCCATTCAAATCCCGCGGTACAATACTAACCGGGCCACGTACACTTAATAAAATGGTAATATTCTGTTCAGCCAGATCCAGGGCAATTTCAGCTCCGGTATTTGCCATGCCAACTACAAGGACCCTCTGATTGTGGAACGGAACTGTATTCTGATAATTGCGGCTGTGAATAATGGTTCCGGCAAACGACTCTTGTCCAGGCCAATGGGGAATTCTGGGCACACGATTTGCACCCGTAGCAACAATCACATTCTCTGTATGGTACGAATTTCCATCTGCTGTTTTCACCAGAAATAGGTTTCCATCTTTTTCAATTCGAACAACATTTTGATGAAAGATTGGCGTAATATCGAAATGATTTACATACTGATTATAATATTTAATTAATGCATCTTTTGGCACATAACGAGGGAAATCATCTGGAAACGGCAATCCCGGTAAATGTGACAATTCACTCACCGTGTGTAAGCAAAGTCGATCATAGTGCTGATGCCAGGAACATGCCACCAGGTCACTGGCTTCGATGATTTTGAATGGGATTTGCTTTAGTCGCATCCGACCTGCTACTGCCAGTCCTGCCGGACCTGCGCCAATTATTAAATTGCTAATTATCCTTTGATCATCCATTCATCTAAATCTAACTCAGAGATTTATTGAGAATATGGGCAGCAGCTACTCTGGCACTGATTACACAACCACCCAAAAAAGTGCCCTCTAAGGATCCAAGACCGTGCATACCACCTCCGCCAAATCCAGCAGCTTCACCCACTGCATATAATCCGGGGATAGGTTCCTGCTTGCCATCGGCATCGGGCTTGGTCAGCACCATGCTTTTCAAGTTGGTCTGAATACCTCCCAGGCTTTTGCGTGAAATAATGAATGAACGGATGGCTATCAGCGGCCCAGCTTTAGGGTCTAATATCCGCTGCAGATTACAAGTTCGAACTCTGTCTCCCTTGTATTTCCTCACATATTGAATCCGGCGTAATTGTTCATCATTAAAAAATCCCCGGGTTATTTGCCCATCATAATTTTCTACTGCCTGCTGAATATATTTTAATTTGACATAATTGTCTCCAGTAAGCGCATTCATTTTATCAACCAGCTCGGGTAAGGATTCTGCGAGAATCATGTCTTCGCAATTATCCGCGATTTTCTGAACCAGTTTTTTATTTCCCACAAAAGCCGTTTTTAAAAGGAACTGCAGAAATTTCTTATCCCGCACCAATTCGTTGTGCTCGGATCCGGAGATGGCAAATTCCTTACTTGCAATTTTCATATTTAATAATTGCCAGGAGTATTTAATCGGTTCTTTACAAATTTGTTCCACCAAATATCGAGTGTCGTAGGGACTCATCAAGGGCATGGGTCCAAACCTTCGACCTTCATAGTTGAGCCAGAGTTGGGATTTGCCCGGCACTATGCTCAGGCCATGTCCTTCATGGCGAGGTTTATAATGCCTGATACCAGCCACGTAATTCCATTGCTTTTCCAGATTCACAACATTGCCGTTGATTTGAGAGGTCGCATCGTGGAGATCTCCAATGGCATATTCGTGGGCTCCATTCAAAATTACTTCCGGGGGTTTGCCCCAGGGTTTATACCAATTTTCTTTGACTCGCTCAATACTTCCGTTAATACCTCCAGTGGCGATAACTATTTGATTGGCAAGCGCGGTAAATGGCGATCCGGTTTGTTCATTGGTACCACGAACCCCCTTTATCGAACTTTGTTCTGCCATAATTTCGGTGGCGCGGTGCCTGCAAATGATTTTTAGATTATTGGATTTCGGGTGATTTTCCAGGTGTTTGATCAGTGTTTTAATCAGCGCCCATCCGGTACCCCATACCATATGAAATCGTGGAACCGAATTGCCTGGCCGAATAAGCCCTCTTTCCA
>JAOTYN010000580.1 GCA_029861825.1 Cyclobacteriaceae bacterium | reverse complement strand
GAGGGTAGGGGAATTGGTTTTCTTAATAAGTTGAAGGCTTATCAGTTGCAGGAAGATGGCATGGATACCGTTCAAGCTAATCTGCAGCTGGGATTTAAGAAAGATCAACGAGATTATGGAGTTGGAGCACAAATTTTGAGGGACTTGGGCGTTACTAAGATGAAGCTAATATCCAACAACCCTCAAAAACGTGCCGGTTTGGTAGGATATGGCCTGGAAATTATAGAAACAGTACCAATTGAGATCGTGCCTAACGTACACAACGAAGAATACCTGAAGACCAAAAGAGACAAATTGGGACACTCTATACTGAGAAAAAACAAATAAACATGAAAAGCTGGAGTTTGGCACTGATAATGGTAGTGGCGCTCTGCACCAATGCTCAAAATTTTCCTTCGGAGGTGTGGTACGAAGGAAAAGTGGTTCTTATGAACGAGGAAGTTCACCGGGGCCTGGTTAAATATGACTTGGAGACAGATGTCATCCAGTTAAACACCAACAACACGATTCAGGCGTATAGCTCGAAAAAGATCCTGTATTTTGAAATCTTTGATGAGGGTTCAGAAAGTTTTCGCCAGTTTTACGCCCTGCCCTATACGGTAAGCCCCGGTTACAAGACCCCCATTCTGTTTGAGGTTCTACACGAAGGAGCACCCCTAACCTTACTGGCCCGAGAAAATATCACCACGGAAACAGTGCCTACCTATAACTATTACTACGGGCGCAACAACTATTACAGCCGCTACAAATTGATATATCAATATTATTTCCTGAATGAAAAGGGTAGGATCGACCGCTACTCAATGAAAAAAAGTGACCTTATGCATATTATGGGCAAAAAGTCCTCACAGGTCCGCAAGTTCATTAAAGAAAATAATCTGCGTGTGGATCGGCGCCGTGATCTTGAACGCATAACGGCTTTTTACAATTCCCTTTTGGAATCCTAGCATAGTTTTATTCGGCAATTTAATTAGCTTTGGCCTCTAACTAAATTCAAGAGACGAACTATGGCCAAACCTCTGATTCTAGTTTCCAACGATGACGGTATTTCAAGCCGGGGCATCCGAATTCTGGTAGAACTGATGGACGACCTGGGAGATGTCATCGTAGTGGCTCCCGATAGCCCGCAGTCAGGAATGGGTCATGCTATAACCGTAGGAAATACCCTAAGACTGGATAAATCGGACATTTTCGGTAACGTGCCCGCATATGCCTGTTCCGGAACACCAGCTGATTGTGTGAAACTTGCAAAACATCATATCCTAACAGAAAAACAACCCGATCTGGTGGTCAGCGGAATCAACCATGGTAGTAATACTTCCATTAGTGTATTGTACAGCGGCACCATGTCGGCAGCAATCGAAGGCGCCATCGAAGGATCGCCGGCTATCGGATTTTCATTATGCGACTATTCGGCGGAGGCGGACTTCTCACATGTGGGTACCTCTGTAAAAAAGATCGTGCTAGAGGTACTTGACCGGGGATTGCCCAATGGCGTGGCCTTGAACGTGAACATACCCAGAAAAAAAGAGGAACCGTTGAAGGGTATAAAAATTTGCCGCCAGGCCCGGGCCAAGTGGCAGGAAGAGTTTGATCTTCGCAAAGACCCTGCGGGAAGGCCTTATTTTTGGATGGCCGGAAGCTTTGTCAATTTTGACAAAGGAGAGGACAACGACGAATGGGCAATCGCCCACAATTATGTTTCGGTGGTACCTTGCCAGTACGACATGACCGCCCATCATGCCATAAGTATTCTCAACGACGAGTGGGATATCTAGTAGGGGTCTACGTCCGGAACAATACGCACCGATCTAAAACCTTTGCTATGAATTAGATCATGGATCATTTGTAATATTCGCATCTTGACTTGCTCAGGTGCCCCGCCACTTTTAGCCAGTTTCACGTATAGTACCATGAGATATTGGTTGCGGATCTTGGAGATCAGCGGCTCCTGAGGTCCCAAAATTCGGTTCCTACCTAACCCCTCCACTAACTTTTCACCCAATACCTTGGCAGCTTCGGCGGTTAATTTTCGGTCGTCGCTCTTAACAGTGAGCCTTAGTAATCGAACAAATGGGGGGTAAACAAACTTCATTCTTTCCGGTAATTCCCTTTGGTAAAAGGTATGATAATCATGCTCAGTAATCAGCGCCAATAATGGATGATCGGGATTCTTCGTCTGTATAAAGACTTGGCCTTGCCCGCTCTTGCGACCGGCTCTGCCGCCGACCTGAGAAATCAATTGAAAGGCCCGTTCGAAAGATCTAAAATCCGGAAAATGGATTATGCGGT
>JAOTYN010000154.1 GCA_029861825.1 Cyclobacteriaceae bacterium | reverse complement strand
GAATTATACTTTTGCGACCTAGGCGGCAAGGTCTTCAAGATCAGTTCCTGATCATGGACCGGCATACTTTGCGGCTAACTGGGCCAATCTTTCTTCGATGACATTCTTAGACAGCCATTCACCTCTTATCATCACCCCTTCCCGTTGGCTTAGATTCTTGATATCTTCCAGGGGATTGCCCTTCACTAATATCAAATCGGCCTGGTAGCCTTCTTTGACCATTCCTCTTTCCTTTGAGGTGCCAAAGAACTTAGCGGGATTCACAGTACCCGTTATCAGGGCTTCATAGGGAGTTAAGCCCGCAGCCACATACATCTCTATCTCATGTTGAATAGCAAACCCCGGGACATTAAAAACCTGAGGTGCGTCCGATCCTAGCAGTATTCCCATCCCGCCATCATTCATAGCCTTGATCATTCTTCTGCGTAGTTCTATAAATCTTTGGGCTTTTTGAGGGTCATAGTTGGAACCTTGCATTTGCTTCTTGCTTTGCACCCATCTTTCCAAAGTGGAAGCCGGCATGAATTTCATTTCCGGGGAGGCAGCCATCTCCTCTGGTGACACCGGGCCGGCCCATCGTTCGGCCAGACACTGGGTGGGCACTACCCAAACGCCCTGCTCCTTGGATGATTGGATAAGTTCTCCTAGCAAGGACTCATCGGCCAAGTCGGTGAAATTCATACCAAAAAAACCGTTGTCCTGTGGATCCACTGCGGCCTCTTCCGGTACCAAACCTTCCACATACTGGTCCAAATGATCTATTGAAGCGTACCTGGAGGCAATGGCATGACGAATTCCCACGGCCCTGCTGACATGTCCGGAGAAGGTAATATCTACTTCATTGGCTGTACGCACCAAAGCATCGAAGACCTCCATTGTCAGGCCTGGGTGAATTTTGAGAAAATCGTAACCGGCTTCTTTTTGCTGGCGGACCATATTGCTTACAGTCTCTTCATCCGGGGCACTGTTTCCATTTATTGATGGTCCGGATGTATAGATATGGGGCCCCAAGACTTTTCCTTCATTAACCTGAACACGTAAAGTTAAATGTGAGGGATGCCCCAACATCCCTCTAATGGTGGTTACCCCACCGGCTAGATACAGGAATAGCGTCTCTTCCACCAACTCCTGGTCCTGATCAGTTGGAATATGAGCATGCATTTCTGCCAAGCCCGGCAGCAGGTATTGATCCGTACCATCGATAATCTGAGCATGGTTAGGATATTCCGCCGAGGGTGAAATAAATTCTATAACACCATCCACTATCACTACATCTTGACCACCTAAAACCTGGTCGCTTTCCATGGTGATCACATTTACATTTTGGAACACGGTTACTTCCTTTCCCTCCAAGGTGGTTTGTTCTTGGGCTTCAATTGGTTTATTGCAGGCGACCATTGCCTGACAGGCCATCAATAGGATGCATATTTTCTTCATGGCGGTATGACTTGTGTTGAATAAATAAGTTAATAAAAGTCCTTTCCAATGAAAACGCTCCTCAGAGATTAATTTGATAGTTGCCCGGATATTGTCATATTGGCAATATGAAACAATACGATGGCTTAATCCTGGCCCTCCTGTTCGCAGTATTCGGAGGGCTGCAATACAATGACCCCGATGCCCTTACCTGGGTGCTGATTTATGGTGCGGCAGCAGTGATCAGCTTTGGGACTTATTTAAAAAAAGTTCCCAAATTACTGCTTTGGGTAGTCATGGTAATTTTTCTGGTGGCCGCTGGTCTGCTTTGGCCTGAAAAGTATCAAGGACTAAGCCTTGAGAATGGTTATACACCGGCTATCGAAGAAGCCCGGGAATCGCTGGGTTTAGGCATCTGCGCGGTGGGCATGCTCTGGTTGGCTCTACGCTACCGAAAATAATCTCTGTTTAATGATTTAGGTGGTTCCAGATAATACTATAAATCTCCGGAGACGTAATATTCTTCCCGGAATCCAAGCCATTAGCGATCACCATGGGCCAATCTTCATGAGCCCTAGGAACAACTCCATGAGATCCCCTGATCAGGTTTGCATCCAAAGGGATTACATCCATAAGAGTACGGAAGCCCATCTTTTTCTTCAATAATTTCCAGGCAACTAAAGGTTTTAAAAACTTTATTCGGGGATCGGTGAACATTTCCACCGGGTCATAACCGGGTTTGCGATGGATATCTACGGTACGGGCAAAATCAGGGGCCTTGCGGTCCTCAAGCCAATAATAATAGGTAAACCAGCTGTTCTCTTCAGCCAGCACCACCAGATCCCCGGACCTAGGGTGGTCCAGACCATTTTGACGCTGTATTTCTCTATCCCATACCTGATCGACTCCCTCCAGCTGTTGTAGCTCCAATCGAACCAGATCTATATTTGAAGGATCTCGTAGGTATACATGGGCAATCTGATGATCGGCTACGGCAAAAACTTCGCTGGCACCGGCATCCAACAATTCCCTGCCCCTCTCTTCACGAACCTGCAACCAGCCATTCCTCCTGAAGATCCTGTTTAAGTGTATGGGGCGGTGGACATCGGTAATACCATATTCCGACAGCACTATTATCTGGGTTCCTTTGTTCTGATAATACTCTGCCAATTGTCCACATAAAGTGTCGATCTCCTGTAAATCCCCGGAAATGGCAGCCAGGTCATGACCAAATTTCTGCAAGCAATAATCCAGGTGTGGCAGGTAAATCAAACTCAACGTGGGGTGGTATTGCTGGTCAATCAGCCTGGCGGCATCGGCGATCCATTTACTGGATTTAATGGAAGTAGTAGGGCCCCAAAAGTGGAACAATGGGAATGGCCCCAGTTTTTGTTGCAAATGATTACGAAGCGACGCAGGATGACTGTATATGTCGGGTATTTTTCTGCCGTCCGCCAAATAATTGGGGCGAGGGGTTACGGCATAGTCGACACTGGAATACATATTGTACCACCAAAATAGGTTAGCACAGGTGAACTCCGGGTCCTGCTCTTTGGCAGCTTCCCAAAGCTTGCGTGCATTGACCAGTTTATTGGACTGTCTCCAGAATTTCACCTCGCATTCATCCTTAAAATACCAGCCGTTCCCTACAATACCATGAGCCTGAGGTGTTTCCCCAGTGATGTAGGTAGCTTGTTGAGTACAGGTAACAGCGGGCACCTGAGGCTTTATCAGTTGGAACCCGTTTTTTTGAACCTGTGAATTCAACCAAGGTGTGTGCGCGCCTAAGATCCTTTGGCTTAGTCCAACCAGATTAATAACAACTGTTTTTTGTAAGCCCATCAGATCAATTGTTGTTTTACCCAATTCAGTTCTCGGGCAATAGAAGAGGTTATTTCTTGCTGTAGCTCCGGGGGAAGCACTTGCCAGGTATAGGTTTCCACTTCCAGATGTTGGGTCATTTGTTGTTGCTTCCACAATCGCAATGTCGACACAATATCTTCCCGGGTAGATTGCAGTAATCCATAGGATGTAACGAAAACCGGTACATGGAAGTGAGTGCGCCATTCAATTACCTCAGCTTCATCGATATGCCGCAATGCCTGCGAAAGATCCTGATAGGCCTGCAAATTACCCTCTTGATCTCTGGCCATTACCTGGTGCAGATAAGTGGGTTCATCCAGACTTTGGAAGGCCTGATGGAATACCGATCTATCCTCTCCTAAGCTATATTCTGCTTTCAAAGCAGCGCTGATCTGGATTTTGCCAATACCAATACCGGATCGCTTTAAGGAGTTCATTACCTCATGCGGTTGTTCATAACCCACTGCGAAATGACAGATGTCGTAGCACAATTGTATATGTCTCAAAATAACCTCTCTAGCCTCACCGGGTGAAATGTCTAGCGATTTTGCTAAAGCCACTTGGCCTCGTGGTAACAGCCAATCGTTAAAATAGGCCACAAACTCGGAAGTATTTTCCAATAAGCCGTCCGGTTCAGGCTCAATATCCAGATGCATCACCACTCCAGTTTTCTTCCAATATCCATAAAGGAACTCCACTACCTCAACCAGATGTTCTGTAGCTTTTTCGAACACCTGGTGCAGCTCCCCTTGATCCCACCAATGCCTGTAGGTCAGTGGAGAAGTGCTTATCCCTCCGGATATACCTGAGGGCAATAGCGCTCCTAGCAACTGAAAAAGACGTAGGGTGTAATGCAGTCGTTCACTAGTTGTCCAATCCGGGTGGTGAACCCGATCTTTTACTACTTGATGGTGAAAACCCCCATAGGGAAAACCATTCATGGTAAACACATAAAGATCCTCATCTTTCATCCAGTTTTTAAAAGACTCCACTCCTTGGGATATTAGCTCTTCACTAGCTTTGTTCGACAATCTTAAACCCACCCCAAAGGGTTTATCAGGAGCTACCCTTTTCTTAACCTCCGGGACATTCTGCTTTAAGGACTGGAATACTTCAACCCAGCTTTCTCCGGGATGAATATTGGTACAGTAGGTAAGATGACCACCTGCTGACAGTTTCATGCGCTCAAAGAATTATGGTTGTGGTAATCCTGTAATACGTCGATACTCTTTTTGATGATCTCAGAGTTCATCCGGTGCACCTCTTTACCGCTGCCGATGGCATCCAGTAGCATGATAGTCAATCGGCCGCCCAAATGCTCCTGAAACTCTCGAAGTCCATCCAATAGCTGTGAGTCGCGCAAAGAAGGGTGGTACAGTTCAAATCCAAGTTGACGCAAAAGGGATAAGATGATTAGTAATTCCGGCTGTGTGAGATGGTGGTCCAGATAGGAATAGATACTGTCTAAAGCCATACCGATAGCTACAGCCTCCCCGTGACGCAACTGGTGTTCCGTGATCTGCTCCAGTTTGTGGGCCGACCAATGTCCAAAATCCAGAGGCCGGGAAGATCCTTGTTCAAAGGGATCACCTGATGCAATGTGCTGAATATGCAGCTCTGCACATCGGTAAATCAATTGGTCCATTAAATCCTTGTCGCGGTTGGCTAGCTGGTCGGCATGTTCTTGAATTGAATAAAAGAAGGTCGCATCCTTCACAAGGCCTACCTTTATAGCTTCGGCAATACCGCACCTCCAATCACGGATGTTCAAGGTATCCAGAAAGTTACTATCGTTAATAACTGCTGTTGGTACCGTGAAACTTCCCAGGAAGTTCTTTTTGTTGAAGGCATTGATGCCGTTTTTCACTCCCACTCCGGAATCGTTTTGGGAGAGCACAGTGGTAGGTATTCGAATCAATCGAATACCCCGATGTCCGATTGAGGCCGCGTAACCCACCGCATCCAATACCGCGCCACCGCCTACTGCAACTACATAGGAGTGACGGTCGATCCCATGTTCATTGATTGCCGCCAGGATTCGATCCACGTGAATCTGATCATTCTTGCAGGCTTCCCCGCCGGGAATGATCATAGGCGCATCCACCATTCTGAAAACCTTACCATGCACCTCGGCGTATTGTTGTATTTGTGAGATCAAATCGGCATGGGCGGATGCCACTCCGCCATCTACCACAAATAAGACTTTAGGTAGTGCTTCCCTCACCTCCAGAGACTGTTTTAGCAGGTCATTACTTTCTTCAAATACTCCTTTGGTAAAGTATACCGGATATTCATATGATACCGAAAAAGATTGCTGGATCGATCTCATTTAGTCCTAAGTTACTGCGAACGGTTTTGCCAATAAAATTGAAATGGGTAGCAATAATAGTAACAATATTCCAAAAAACCAGCCCATAAACCCTGCTGCCAGCGCCGCATTTAAGGAAATTATTCCCAAGACACCAGCCTTAACGGCGGCTTTTATATTTACAGGTTCATTACTGCGGCTTGCTGTCCATAAGGGAGGAATGGTGATAGCCATGAGCACTAAAACGCAGGGCAGCGCATAAAGTCCTGAAAACTGTGGTAACCACCCCAGCATTAACAGCATGGCCCAAACCAGCGCGTAAACTAAAAATGCCAGAATATAACTTCTCATGTGGGCGCCGTGAACCTCACCCCGGCTTATTAAGGTGACCGCTGCTATATAGACTATCGGTATCACCGCTAAAAACAACGTTTCGCTAAATAAGGAAGGAATTATGCTAATACCCAGTAACAGGTTGGCTCCCCGACACAAACCCATATTCAGAGGACCAATAACTCCATGCACTTTACTTTTGGCGTCGTAGAGGATCACCAATACGGCAATTGCCATTGCCAGGAATCCACTGGTAGTACTTGACATAAAGGCACAAGCAATACCCAGGAGCAATAGTCCAAACCCTAGAACTCCTGCATGTTTCCTAGGCACCCTTCCAGACGGAATGGGCCTTTCAGGACGTTCTATGGCGTCCAGGGATGCATCAAAATAGTCATTCAAAACTACTCCCCCGCCATATAAACATATGGTTGAGGCCAACAACCATATGGTTGTTCCCGAGATAGGCTCAAAGCCCATATTCTGGATAGGTGGTTGATTCCAGCCTTGGGCTACGGCCACTCCGGCTAACACGTCGGCAGCCGCTGTAATCAAATTGGGAGGGCGTAAAAGTTGCCAGTAAGCCCTAATATCAACCATACAGTTACCGTATTATGTTGGAGGGCTTGCTCTCTGTATTAGGGCGCTGACCTCTCAGCACAGAGTTACCCTGGTAGAGCTGTGTTTGGTCGATTTCATCAACATTGATCCAGTCACTTTCATACATCTGACCACTTTGCCCGTAGGCGTCTAGGGCATTCTGGTAGCAGGTCAATTTTATGTCTTCAGGAGAAACCCCTTGCTCCGCCATTAGTGCTGCGGTTTTAGGGACGGCAAGGGGATCGCTTATGCCCCAGTCGGCAGAACTATCCACTATTATATGGCCACTTCCATATTGCTTTACCACCGCTACCATTCGTTCATTACCCATTTTAGTAAAGGGGTAGATGGTAAATGCTGCCCAGTACCCACGATCAAGAACTTCCTTAACCGTCTCCTCATTATTATGATCAATAACCACCAGTGAGGGATCAATCCCATGTTCCTCGATCACGTCCATGCTGCGGGTAGTTCCTCTTTTTTTATCTCGATGAGGAGTATGGATCTGCACCGGCATGTTCAGTTCTTTGGCCAATTCCAGCTGCAATCTGAAGTATTTTTCTTCAGCCTCGGTTTGGTCGTCGTACCCTATCTCTCCAATGCCCACCACTCCTTCTTTGCAGGCAAACAAGGGCAGTAATTCCATGACTTCTTCAGCCAACGATTGATTATTGGCTTCCTTGGAATTCAAGCCTATGGTACAATAATGCTTTATGCCAAATTGTGAGGCCCGGAATCGCTCCCACCCCACAAGGCTACTGTAGTAGTCTTTAAAAGTCCCAACCTCCGTACGTGGTTGCCCCAGCCAGAAGGCCGGTTCAATGATGGCTACTATTCCAGCGGCACGCATCGCTTGATAGTCATCGGTAGTACGGGAAGTCATATGAACGTGTGGATCTATAAACATAGTGCTTCGGTTTATCTCAGTTTGCTGGTATATCTTTTAATCGCCAATAGTACTGACCCAGGGATTCCCAGGACCAATTAGCCAGGTCAACTTGCTCCACCTTGGTTTGGAAATCACTTAGAACATCCCTGCATTCAGGGTTGTCCAGGTCCCTGCAGGTCAAAACAGCAGCAGTGTGCTGTAGAGGGTCGTCCAACGTAAATAAATGGCGAAGATCCTCTAGTACCAGTGTCACATGTTGACCTTTAATAGGCCGCCACATTTCAGGTGATGTGCTGCGACCTGCTGCCCATCTTTCATGGGCAAAATTCGAGATCATTTTCGCCAGTGGTGCATTACTGCGCTGGTCAATACCCCAAACCTGGTGCAGTGGTCGCTCCATGAAAAGGGCTTTAAGGACCATCTGATTCCAAGCACCCTCCGACAGAAAATCATGTGGGAAAGGATTTCTCAATGCCACTGCATCGAATACCACCGTCATATTGGTCCGTATACCTTCAGCCGCCCTCAGAAGCATGCTCTCCGGATACGGATACAGGGGCAGTGCACTATAGAGTGCCACTAACTCCAGCATTTCGGCAGTGGTAAATAGTTGCTCCACTATCTTCGTAAAATCCCTGTGATCAACATAGGGATAGCTCAACACCGCCAAGATTCTGGCTAGCTGCAAAGTGGTCCAACCTTCCAGGTGCCAACCTTCTCGTAACTCATGCGCCCTCCGAGTATCTTCTGGAGTTAGGATTAAGGGAGTTTTGGGGATAAATCTGGGAGCCGTTCCAAAGAACAGATATAGTTGCTTGGTAGAGGGTGCGGACTTTGACTCCTTAAGTTTTTGCTGCAACCAATCTTTGGAATCTTTCGAGAGCTGCCGTCCCAGCAGTTCATGCAAAAAGTCACAGACCTTGGTAAGGTCCACCAAAACTTGATCATTCATCCTCATAATGGCATTTTTGCCCAATTTATAAGGATTAAATATAATTCAAATTTAGGAGAAACTCAGCTGTTGGCTTTAGTACAAAAAAAAATTGCAGGCTGAAAATCAAAAGATTTTCAGCCTGCATATATAAAAAATACTCAGCTAGATACGTTAATTAGTTGGCAGCACGTAAGCTGGGTTCGTGAGTTTCACTTCCCAGTTTGATC
>JAOTYN010000579.1 GCA_029861825.1 Cyclobacteriaceae bacterium | reverse complement strand
CAATCAGGGATGAGGTTATTTATTGGACATCCCGTGGCCATTCCAGAGAGCAGTGCCCCGGTATGACAGAATGGAACCCCACAATCCATGCAGCGTGCACCTTGGGTTTGAAGCTTCTCTTCTGCCATCGGTTCATGGAATTCCTTCCAATCCTTTATCCGTTTGGATGGACTTCTATCTGTAGGGATTTCCCTTTGATACTCTAAGAAACCGGTAATCTTTCCCATATCCTTTATCCCGCTGCTTCTAACTCTGCCTGTTTCAATAAAGCTTTTTTGTAATCACGTGGCATTACTTTTACAAAGGCCTTTAAAGTTTTATCCCACTGAGAAAGCAATCGTTTCGCCACAGTACTTTTGGTGTACCTTTTGTGATTTTCTATGTGGTGCTTCAGGAATTGTATATCATCATAAGCCAAAGGATCAAAATCCACTAGTTCTCGATTACAATACGGCTCAAATTTATTTTGTGGATCATAAACATATGCTATTCCACCGCTCATGCCAGCAGCAAAATTCCTTCCGGTATCACCTAAAATAATCGCAGCACCTCCGGTCATATATTCACAGCCGTGGTCTCCTACGCCCTCAACTACTGCGATTACACCTGAGTTGCGCACGCAAAATCTTTCACCAGCCAATCCACGGATATACGCCTCTCCGGATGTAGCTCCATAGAAAGCTACATTGCCAATAATCATATTTTCCTCGGCAATATACTTCGCTTCTTTATGTGGATAGATAACGAGTCTGGCTCCTGATAGCCCTTTACCAAAGTAATCGTTGGCTTCACCTTCTAATTCGAAAGTTACCCCCGGAGCCGCAAACGCACCGAAACTTTGGCCGGCAGATCCTTTAAAATTGTAGTGTAATGTATCATCCGGAAGGCCGGCACCCTTATATTTTTTTGATATCTCGTGGGATAATAAAGTACCCACAGCGCGATCTGTATTTACAATTTCAAAAGAACCGGTGAATGAGGTTCCATTATCCAAGGTGCGTTTGGCAGATTTTAATAAGATCCAGTCGAGGATGCCTTCCATCTCATGGTCCTGATCTATTTGGCGATATAAGCCTACAGATGCATTGGCCGGTTCTTTATAGAGTATTGGGCTTAGATCCAGTTGCTTAGATTTCCAGTGATCTTGATATTCTCGTAGTTTTAGGGCATCGACCTGACCCACCATTTCATTTACTGTTCTAAAACCAAGCTCTGCCATCACCTCGCGAAGGTCCTCTGCAAGAAAGTGGAAGAAGTTTACTACGTCCTCAGGGCGGCCTGTAAAAAGCTTTCTCAACTCTGGGTTTTGTGTTGCAATACCTACAGGACAGGTATTTAAATGACACTTACGCATCAAAATACAACCTTCTACCACCAAAGCGGCTGTAGCAACACCCCATTCCTCTGCGCCAAGCAATGTAGCTATGGCTAGGTCCCTACCGGTCCTAATCTGCCCATCAGTTTGCAACACTACCCTACTTCTTAACTGATTTTTCACCAGGGTTTGATGCGCTTCCGCAACGCCAAGCTCCCAAGGAAGCCCAGCATGTCTTATAGAGCTGATAGGTGATGCCCCGGTGCCGCCGTCATGGCCTGATATGAGGATAACATCGGCTTTCGCTTTGGCAACCCCTGCAGCAATGGTACCAACACCAGCTTCTGCCACTAATTTTACATTTATCCGCGCCTCACGGTTGGCATTCTTTAAGTCGAATATCAATTGTTTTAGATCTTCGATAGAGTAGATATCATGATGTGGTGGAGGTGAGATCAAACCCACCCCTGGAGTAGAATGCCGGACACGGCCTATCCATTGGTCCACTTTATGGCCAGGTAGTTGTCCCCCTTCACCGGGTTTAGCGCCTTGAGCCATTTTAATCTGTAACTCATTAGCATTTGCCAGATAATAACTAGTTACTCCAAACCGCCCGGATGCTACCTGCTTGATGGCCGAACGTTCCCAATCGCCATTGGGCTTGGGATCAAATCGTATCTCGTCTTCACCTCCTTCTCCACTGTTACTTTTTCCTCCAATTCGGTTCATAGCTATGGCCAAGGTACTATGGGCTTCATGTGAGATGGACCCAAATGACATTGCTCCGGTGGCAAATCTTTTGAAGATCTCTTCTTTGGGCTCTACTTCCTCGAGAGGGACTGACTTACGGTCTCTAAATTCCAGCAAACCTCTAAGTGTATAAGCTTGTTTTACCTGGTCATTTATAAGCTCGGCATATTGCTTGTAGCGTTCATAATCATTTTCTCGGGTGGACCTTTGCAGTAAATGAATGGTTTGAGGATTGAA
>JAOTYN010000153.1 GCA_029861825.1 Cyclobacteriaceae bacterium | reverse complement strand
TATTCCCAGTTCCTTATTTGCAGAAATGAACCTTCTTCGCAAACTTCTCCAGATCCTAGTTGGTAAACTTCCTGCATGATCCAGATCGTGATCGTAGAATTCAGTTTGCTGTCGGTTTATTTCAATTAATTCGCTCTTCTTAACCTCGTCCATTCTTGTTCAACGTAGCATTGTAGATGGCTATTAACTTATCTGTGAGTAAGTATTCATTGAGATCCTCAACATGTTTACGGCCCGTAAAACTAGGCGATTTCGTTGTAAGTACAAAGTCCACTCCTCTGGCGATTTCATCTGCACTATGGTTACGGCATAAATAGCACCCATCAATATCTTGAATCCTCTCTTTAACATCCCCAACATCCACTGAAATAACCGGTGTATTGCAGGCCAGAGCTTCCTTGACCACGTTGGGTGAGCCCTCGTGTAAGGATGATAGCAATAAGCCATCCGAAGCATTCATCATGAGAGGGACCTCATGGGGAAGTACATCGTCCAAGGGTTTTAACAGCGGCTTGGAGGCGGTTTTTGCTATGGCTTCTTTAGCCAGTTCAAATCTTTTTCTCTTCACTCCCGGCCTGCCTCCAAATAGAATTATGGGAACGTCCATTTTCCAATTCAATCGTCTTCTGCATTCCAGTTGATCCATGGGCTTGAACAACTCCAAATCCAAACCGCTGGGAATCATCTGGTAGGCACATCCAGGGGGTAGGTGCTTGGCCAGGCTTTCGGATACCAGGACAATAGCCTGAGATTTACGGGCTACCCATTTGCTCATCCATTGGAGGATTTTTCCCTTGAAAGTATAATTTCCGTTGGGCCCAATAATACCTTCAAGATCACTGCCGCGAAAGGTAACTACCATTGGGAGACTATTGAATAGGGTAAATACGCCACTTTGGCCAAATTGGGCATGAATAAGATCAAAACTTTCTTTCTTCAGTACTGATTGAACCTTGAAATACGTTTTTAAATATCTCCAGGGGTTTTTAGAGCCTCGAAAGCTGAACACACTTACCTTGACCCCTCTTTTACGGAGAAAATCAACCTGTCGGCTAATAAATGGCACCGCGAAAGGCGTCTCGGCCGTGGGGAATTCACTGGTGATCATTAAAACTTTCATGGGGTGGTTTGTCTATGCAAGCTTTTATAAGCCCTGGTGAACTTTTGGATCATGGAAGATTTATCCATCATCAGGTCAATTAATGACTGCTTGGCAGATGCACCCATAGTTCTCAGTTGGGTGGGGTCCGTTTTGGCTATCTCGTCAAAAGCTTTGGAAAGTCTGTCAATAGCCCTGGAAGGTACTACCCAACCACTAACCCGAGGCTGTACATATTTTGGACAATCACCTACATCCGAAACCACACAGGGAAGCCCGCAAGCCATAGCTTCCAGAAGCGCATTAGGGGTTCCCTCTCGCAGTGAAAAAAGCACTAGTACATCACAAACTTGGTAATATTCCTGAATGTTCTTCACAGGAGGGATTATCTTAACCTGTGAATGCAATCCTAGGTTTTCCACTTCTTGGTTTATGAGGATTTCATAATCCCTCTGACTTGCACCTACCAGTAATAAATCATAGCCTTCTTTAACATTGGAGGCTGCAAAGGCCTTAATGGTTTCCAATTGATTTTTTACCGGTGCAATTCTACCCACGCTGATTAGATAGCGTCTGTCAGCTTTAAGTCCAAGGCTTTCTTTTAAATCTGGGATCTCCTGTGCTGCCTTTGGATGGAACAACTGGGTATTGATGCCGTTTACAATAACCATGGTGTGTGATTCTGGCACTCCCATAGTCTGGATAAACTTCTGACCTTCCAGGCTATTACATATCGTCAGGGACGCCCTGCGGTGAGCCCACGGTTTATGCCACCGCTGAAGCAAGCTAAGTTTTCTCTTTGAACTTCGTTCAGAGGCAATTATCACCCCCTTGCCGGCTAATTGACGGGCCATGGCCGCATAAAAATTACCGGTATCCAGAAATCCATGGACCATATCGGCCTGTCCTTTTTTTAGTAATTGAGCGGCCGTAATGATTGCTTTAAAATCGAATTTACTTCTTCTGGGATAGCACTTCCACAAATATGGGGGTTCCGAATCAAAAAAAGGCGGGTTGTCTACCCAGGTTATAAGTTTGACTTCAAATTCTTGAGGACTTAGGCCGGTCATTAACTCATGCAATTGTCGTTCCGCACCACCTGCTTTCATAGACTCGATCATAAAAAGCAGTTTAATTTTCCCCATTTAGTTGCGTCTTAATATTAGGCCAGTAGTTTTTCAATGCTACACTACTGCCCACTAGCAGCCAGAGTAACTTATCATAGTGATCGTGTTTTGTAAGTCCTCCCAGCACCATAACCACAAAAGCGATCATCCAAATGCGATTGATGTTATTAACTCCCTCTCTTTGCCCGGAGAAGTTCCGGTAGGTAGCCAAAAGCGTGAGCAAGAATAGGCCAACCCCTACCGTGCCGGTTTCCGCCAGCAACTGAAAAAACATGTTATGTGCTCCTAAATTCAAATATGCCAAGGAAAAAGGCAGATAATAGGCCACATTAAAGGAAAATTGCCCGATACCCAAACCGGTAACCGGAGCGGATTTCCACATTTTAAAGGCTGAGTCCCACAGGGTATATCTAATGTTGTTCTCTACTGAACTATAGACCGCCCCTCGACCCCCTGTCTCGAATTCGCCTCCCGATATTACGCTATAATACGTGGAGAAAAGTTCATCCGGTATAATAAACATAATGATAGCCGTCATTAACACTACCGGCACAAATTGTCTCCATGAAAACCTAAACTCCAGAAACGCCACCAAACCAATAGAAAATACCAATAAGGCCAAACCCGCCCTGGAAAGTGTAAACAAAACCCCGATGATCAACACCGCCATGGCAAATCGCATAAACCACCGTTTCAGGGCCTTTTTCGAAATCTTTTGTAGATAGAAAGCGAATAGTCCTGCTACAATATAGTAGCGGGCCGCGGTGTTTTTACCTCCTAAAAGCCCGGCCTCAATATCGCTTCCCATGCGGGTTCCGGCAATGGACGAATTCAGTATGCCGTTAAATGCAGAAATTCCCAGGGCAACCACAAACCAAAACATTAAGGTGTTGAATTTCTTCTGGTCATTCATCAAAATACCCGTAAGCAAAGCCAACACAAATAATTGAATGAAGGTAAAGATCCAATTCCGGGTACCTCCTGAGATGGCTGCAGTGGGATTTGAAATCAAGATCCACAGTACAAAGATCAAAGCGAATATGTAGTTCCACTCAATCCTTATCAGAAGATTATTGTCACTTTGAAAGGACTTAACTAAAAATCCCAATACTGTGGCCAAGCCAAATATTGGAAAAATGGAATCGATAAAAGGGAATTCCGGTAGGGTCTCGGTCAGCGCCACCGACACGAATAATAGTACAATGCCCCAATACGGACGTAATAAGATCAGAATTAATCCTCCCCCTATCAGGGCGTAAAATAACAACTGGGTCACTTCGTTAAAGTCTCAGTGATATCATTAAAGATATCCAAAATTAGAGAATTATGTTGGGACTGCTTGAAGGTATTTCGGACATGTTGCTGACCTTGGTAACCTAACTGCTGGCGCAGAGAGCTGTTTTGGGATAATTCCTTTACAGCTTGGCCAAATGCCGAAACATCACCCGCTTTAACTAAAAAACCCGTTTTGCCTGGCACCACAGACTCAGAAATCCCTCCTTTGTCGGGTCCCACCACCACAGTACCCGCCGCTTGAGCTTCAATGGCTATCCGGCCAAAGGGTTCAATATCACATGGGTGCACCAAAATATCAATAGCATCCATCAATTCCGGAATATTCTCATGGAACCCCGCCCAGATAAAATCTTCCGAAACCGGATGGCCTTTGAGCAGATCCATTAAAGTTTGATAATATTCCCAGGGCCGGTTGTAGATACGGCTTTGGTGTTTTTTGGGCAATGGTCCAAACAAAACATATTTCAAATTGCAGGACTGGTCTTTTAAGACTCGTGCCATCTCGACGAACAAATGATGTTTCTTCCAGGAGCTGGACAAGCTTGCTACCATAGCTACTAAAATATCAGAATCGCGCAATCCCAGTTTACTCCTTAAGGTCTGGCCACAGCCCGGATCCTGGAATTTGGAAGCATCAATTCCATCATATACCACCTGAAGTTTTGGATTGTCCTGACACTTTGCATGAAAAAATGACTTAATATATTCGGTCATAACCACCACCCTTTGGGAATGCTTTAAAATATATTGGGACAACTTCAGTTCACCCTTGGGAAACTGCACCCTGCCTCTGGGCCCAATAGTTTCTTTAATATGCCAAATATGTGGAATGCCTCTATGTCTGGCCGCTAATGCTCCTTCCCTATTCAGGGAGGTACCGGTGTAGACAATATCAATGTTGTGCTTCTTTATCAGCCTCCAAATGCGGTAAGTTGGAATCAGTCCGAAAAAGGTTCTAATGTTACTTTTCAAGAGATAGATCAATTTTTCCTTCCAACTGTTATGTGATTTTTTGTTCCACCATGTACTGGGTACCCGCATCCAAAACCGACAAAGTTGGTCCAGTCTCTTTACTTGGTTGGCATTGGGGCTATCGGGAACCACCACATAGGCTTCTAACTGCTCCTTACTGACAGAATCTAATAA
This sequence comes from Cyclobacteriaceae bacterium, assembly GCA_029861825.1. Lineage (GTDB taxonomy): Bacteria > Bacteroidota > Bacteroidia > Cytophagales > Cyclobacteriaceae > JAJCYK01. The sequence continues at coordinate 3,941 of JAOTYN010000153.1, read as the reverse complement.
TTCATAAATACCTTGGGAAGCGCCACCTCCCGAGGCATTCAACACAAACAATACCCGAAATGGCCTAATCTCCATCAGATTTGTGACGGCTTATGTTTAACCTTATACAACGGTTTAGCAACAAATTTCGCTAATGGTCCTAGTAACAAAAGCCCGGTCAACGCATAGAACCGAGATTTTTTCAACACTTTTCCGGGATAGGTGGCCAAACCGAAGGCCCAGCATCTTACCGCGTGGCGATAGGTGCCATATACCAATTGTGTGAGGCCGGACTTAAGGCAAACACGATCTAAGAAACTATCGATCATACTTTCGCGGGATACTCCGGCCTTTTCCAACATGTCATTGGAGAAATCCAGGGTATTCAAATAGTCGTCGATCTGCTGCTTTACGGTAGCTTTTTGGGCTTGCTCGTTGGGGGATCCGTGAGACCGGTATTCATAGAGTGGCTTTCGGACATATTTGACATCAGGTCTTTGGGCCAAAAGCTTATAATTGAAGAATTTATCGGGGCCTATCGTTCTAATACAATTGTAGCCTTCTAATCTTTCCCACAAGACTCTTGGATATACTATAGTGAGGAATTGTGCAAAGGAGTTAAGCTGTATAAGAGTTTTGCGAAGAACTTCCTCGGCTTGGTAGTTAATAACCTGACCGTAATGTGGTAGCTTGTTCACATCAAAATTTGCATCTCGGTAATGGATCCTGGTAAATGCTTCTAGGTGATTAGTTTCATATCCAATTCTATTGCTCTCACCATCGATGAGATAGGCATCTGAAAACAGAACCGTATTCCCTGCACGATCACCCTGAGACCTGATCACCTCGGCATAGTTTTCCAAGGCATCAGGCCTCATTTTATCATCGGAGGATAACAGATTTACGAATTCCATTTTAGCCGGTGCAGTAGCGGCCTGCAAGTTTGGAGCAAATCCAATATTGTAATGGTTTTTAACCAACCGGATCCGAGGATCCTTATATGATTCCACGACCTGTACGCTGTTGTCTGTGGAGGCGTTATCGGCTACCACAATCTCAAAATGAGGATAGGATTGGTTTAAAACGCTTTCGATAGTTTCACCGATATAGTGAGCGTAGTTGTAGTTGGGAATGCAAATAGAGAAAGTCGGGTGGTCCATACTAATTTGATGGTTCAAGTATACGCATAAAATCTCTCATTAGCTGGTCACAAAGATCGGTAACCCGAGGATCGAGTTTGGAAGCCAGTGGTTTTTGCAGGGAACGATCATGCACATGACCGTAAGCGCTTTGAGGAATCGATAATTTTAAGAAGCGACCCACACGGTCGAATTCCTGATTCGGATTGGTAACTAATCTGTTATAATTAACCAATAAAACTCGGTCGGCGCAGTCTTGCAGTTTCAGGTCGAAGAATAATTGATTCCTCAGGTACCACTTAATTGCTCCAGCAGTTAGCTCAGTCATTTCCGGATAGTACAACCTCCTCACCAATTCTCGGCGTTCATCGGACAAGGTTTCCGTGTACCAACGGTCCCAAGTATGGTCCCGCTCCGCTATATTTCGAATAATGTGACGCTGGGCATCCATCCATTTGCGTTCTGCCGACTCCGCCACGTCCCTGTAATCTCGAAAGATCCAAATGCATTTGCTCTCTGGAAATTGATTCAACAGTTGCCTGGTGTGCTGTGAATCCATGATGCATTTAAAGACCACCCAGGGGCAAGGGGCCCTGTTTACCAGATTGGAAATCTCACCCAGTTCTTTTAATCGATACTTTTTGAAAGCCTTAGGATGATCTTCGTTGTAAACCCGGGTTCGAGCGGAACTATTCAAGACTCCTTGAAGCATATTGGTCCCTGACCTTTGAGATCCGCAGATAAAAAGTGCACGCGGGCGATGAGGACCGGTGGCCCAATGCTGTTTGGAGTGCTTAATGGCCCGTCGCACATCCCGACTGATTTTTTGGCCAATTTTCTGAAATAAATTCAATGGCTTAACCAAATTTCTCTTCGAAATTTTCCAGAGCAGTAGGATTCCCCATATCCCAAAGTTCTTGGGCATGAGATACTTTTACCTCCCAGGATCTATCCAAATATTTGTTATAAACCGGAATAACATAATACTCCCCCCGGGTTTTTTCTTTTTGCCTTACCATTTCTTCGGCAATTTCTACGAATTCATGCCCGTGCCTAAAGTAGTAAAGTCCGGTACTGGCATATTCGGAGATCCTTACTTTTTCTGCAACTTCCGTAACCCTGTCCTGATCACCCACCTTAGCAAAACTCCAGTGATCGCCTGGCATCTGGGCCACTGAAATAATACCTTTGCAATCTGGTGAAGCACCGTTTATGTCCCGCGCCAGCGATGAAACCACTAAGGTATCTGAAGGTATAATCAAAACATCTTCAGGCGTATTGATCTCCTCCTTGGCAGCCAGCACTGTGCACAGTTGTCCGGCAGTAACCTCAGGTATACATATAACGCTCACATCTCCCGGCACATATTTTTTAATAGAACCTTCAATGTCGAACTGATCCTGGTGTTCCTGGAGTACTACGGCCACAAACCTGGAATATGATACTCCCTCCAGGCTTTTGACAGCCCAACTGAACATAGGTTTCCCGCAAACATCAATCAGGGGTTTAGGTGTGTCAACACCGGCCTGGGAGAACCGCGAGCCACGACCCGCCATGGGCATTACTACAATCATTTATCCTTGGCTAATTGCTGTAATTTCGATTGTACGATGCCGTCCCAGCCTTCAAACCGCAAGGCTCGATCGTCTATGTACAGATGAGCATTGGGCTTTCCGAAGTATATCTCGTCAAATTCTATCTGATGCTGCTCCAGCCAGTCCAGGGTAATTTTACCAATATTCTTAACCACCCGGCCTAAATTGCTTTGGCAAGTAGCCATATTGCGTGCGGTTTGAATTATAATATAATGACCACCGGCCCTAAGCTCCTTAATTTTCTCGCAGGCTTGCGGATAGGGTTTAAGGTCCGCATATGACTCCCCCTCCTGCTTGATCGGACATATGGTGCCATCTAAATCAATTACTATTCGCATTGAAGATCTCGTTTAATAATTCTAAACCACGCAGATACATCATTTTTTGTCGCCGTGGTTTATCGCGATGCAGCGGTAACATGCTTATAAAAAGTAAGGCTTCAATGAAGATAACCTCCCGGGCATCATAGCCCATTTCAGAGATCATTTTATCAAAAGCCTGTCCCAGATATTCCGCAGTTTGATTGAGAAAAATCCTGGCCTCAAAAATAGGCCCTTCCTCTCTTAATTCAAACAGATCCGATACAATATAATCGTAAAGTCCATTGATGCTATGCCGCAATTTCGCCAGGTCATAGCGGGGATCACCGTAAATTCCCGACTCGCCGAAACTCCCCCGGGGGTCGATCAAACGGGCTATTTGACCGTTAATATCAAACAGAATATTGGAAAAACAGAAGTCGCCGTGAATAATAGCAGCCCGACCGTTTTCGGATATCTGTTCCGCCCTTTCTTTGAGCGATTCCCAGAGGCCAGGGATATTGATAAGTTCTTTACCGTTAAAGGTTATGGTTTCATATTGAAAGATCTTCTCCCATTGCTCGTTTTCCTTCCGCAGTTCCCCCAGTCGATCAAAGGTTTTCTCCACATACATCTTTCGGTAATGGTCCCGGGACAGCTCTTTAGGATATTTGCAGAATTCCGAATGCAGGCTCAGCAGTTTTTTTATTATAATGATCCAATTTTCCGGGTGAATATCTGAATAAAGGTATAATTCGGATAAAGTAGGATAACCATAATATTCCTGTACCAGATTCAGTTGACCATCGACCTGTTTAGAGCTAACAATTCGAGGGGTAAGTACCTGCAACTCTGGGGGCAGCTGTAAATACCAGTTTAGTTCATTATTGAGTTTCTCATCGAATGTACTGACTTTCGTGATGGTATTG
>JAOTYN010000578.1 GCA_029861825.1 Cyclobacteriaceae bacterium | reverse complement strand
AAAATCCTTCCGGACCCAAAGCAGTCAGGCCTTGAATATTATTATATAGAACAGGGTGGAAACTTTACTCACAGCCCTCTTAAAAGCGCCGAAGCCAGCGCTGAGTACTTTAAGAAGAACTTACAAAATTTTTTATAGTTGGATCAAGTAGTTAGTTGGACCATGTTAACCTACTTCATGCAATGCTTAGCGTTCCTTTGCGTCGCTCTGCGATATAACCGCTGGGAACGATTGTCCAATGGAATTATGGAGCTAGGAAACGAATAGCCGATGCCTAAAAGACAGTATTGTGTTTATGTGGTAGAGTTATCGAAACGTGTTTATACGGAAAATTACCGGTTTCGAGAAGCAAACCCACAGTTCAACGGTGTGTTGGAATGCCTTTACGTGGGTATGACCAGCAAAACTCCTCAAGAGCGCTTTCAACAACATAAAACGGGTTATAGAAACAAGAAAGGTCATAAACTTTCCTCCTATTTTGTGCAAAAGTACGGCACCTATTTACGTCCCAGTCTTTATAACCACATCAAACCAATGTCCAGTCGATCGGAAGCCTTAAAAATGGAAAAGCAATTGGCCTTGGAGCTTAGAAGACGACGATATGCTGTTTGGTTTAACTGACGGCAACCCGTTTCAATTATATCACAAAGTCACGCAGAGAAGCACGGAGAAACGCGGAGAGATTTACTTTGAGCATAAAATAAGCGCTCTGGCGGTAACTTAAAGCACTTTTTGGTCTTTAGAAAAAAGCTTAAGTTGCATCATAAGCTACTGACAGCGGCATGAAGAACTTGATTATAATTTACCTTTTCGAGTTATACACATTAAGTTGTTTCAGTCAAACAATTGACACCTTGACCATACGCTTACCTTAACAGTTAAAGGGGATGACATTTACGGTTATCATACCAGGCATGGGACCATACCTATGGAATGGAAGTTTAACGATGCATTAGCCGGACAGTGGCCATTGGGTGCGGTTCAAATTAAAAGGAATGAGCTAGGAAAGGTGAAAGGTATACGGGTTTCCAATGGCAGGGTAAGAAATCTGTGGTTTAAGAAAGAGTAGGTGGAATATACAACAGTAGCCTTAATCGTGAGAAAAACAGCGCATATCAGGATCAAGAACCCCCACGTCTTAAAATAAAGAAAACTATGAGCAAACCAGTAGTCCATTTTGAGATCGGTTGCGACAACCTATCACAAACTGCAGCGTTTTATCGAGATGTATTCGATTGGAGCATTACCCCCAGCGGCATATCCGCGGTCATTGATGCCGGAACTGAAAAAGGTATCCCCGGGCACATTACGGAACTTGGCCATGAGCCCCGTAAGTACATCAATATCTATATTGAGACGGAGACCATTGCCGAAGACCTGCAAGTCATAGAATCAATGGGCGGCAAAAGGCTGGTGGGCCCTATTGACCTACCCGACGGGCGAACTTTTGCCTGGTTTCAGGATGTGGCGGGAAATACGGTGGGACTAATCACGCCTATGGATGAAAGCTAGATACATAATAAAGACTTAAGCGACTATAGAGTCTAGTGATAGTGTGACATTAAAGAAGCTCAAAGGGCCACCAGGATGGCTTTAACGCCACCTCAATTTTTAGTAAATTTATTAATCGACCCAGGCGCATATTTTTAGCCAAATCCGATTTAAAAATGTGAGAAAAATGGAGCAAATGATTGGAACACAATATTACCTGGTAAGCCCCAAAGGCATTTGAAGAAGAACATCTAGCACATGAGTGTACACAAAATACTATGGGAGCCCCACCCACAATTTATCCAACAATCCAACTTAAAGAAATTTGAGCTCTGGCTGCTTGAGCATAAGGGGCTACGCTTTGATAGCTACCAGGCTATGTGGCATTGGTCCACCGAGCAGATCGAGGAATTCTGGGAATGCATCTGGGACTATTTTAATATTCTGGCCCACCAACCTTATCAAAATGTTTTGAGGTACCGGGAGATGCCGGATGTTCAATGGTTTACCGGCTCCACCTTGAACTATGCCGAACATATCTTCCGTCATAAAAGCTCACGACCCGCTTTTATTTACCAGTCCGAAATCCAAAATAAATCCGAGATGTACTGGCCCCAGTTGGAAAACCAGGTGCTGGCTTTGCAAAAGTATCTGCGTGCGCAAGGTATTGGTAAGGGAGATTGCGTAGCTGCCTATCTGCCCAACATACCGCAAGCCATCATTGCTTTTCTGGCAGTGAACAGCTTAGGCGCTATCTGGTCATGCTGCTCTCCTGACTACGGAGTAAACACGGTGATCGATCGTTTTTCCCAGATCCATCC
>JAOTYN010000577.1 GCA_029861825.1 Cyclobacteriaceae bacterium | reverse complement strand
GGGCTGGCGCGTAGTGTATGTTAGGCGCAATTGACGTATCCTAAAATGCGCAAATGGAGATTTATTGAACGGCCGCTTTGGGTCGAAAAGTAGACGTTCAAGTTTCCTCTATAAGTTGAAGCAATAAAATATCATTCAGAGCACATCTTTGCAAAACACACCGTTCTAAGGTGATTCATTGATGACAAAATCCTTTGGTCAATAAGATCCTTTAAAATATATTTGATAGGTAACCTACCAAACCAACACTATGGAAAGAAGATCATTTCTCAGCAAGGGTCTGGCGTTGAGTCTCGCACCTCCGTCCTTTGAGACCAGTCAAAAAATAAACAATACGGAAGAAGTAGTAGTCGAAAAATATCAAGACGGGCAGCCCCACAAGGGAAAAGTGCTAGCTGTCATTCAACCTCATTCCGATGATATTCCAATTTTTGCAGGGGGTACCGTCGCAAAATTAATAAAAGAAGGTTATACCGGCTATCTCATTAGAACCAGTAATGATGATCATGCTGGTAAGGGAGCCACTGTAGCCGAAGTAATCTATAATAATGAAAAAGATAATGATGAGGTCGCAATAGCTTTAGGATTGAGTAAAGTATATGATCTTGGTTACCGCAATCACCGTATGGATAATATAAGTATACAGGAGTTACGGGGCCGATTGATCTTTCTCTTTCGTATGCTGAAAGTGGATTCAATTATTACCTACGACCCTTGGGGTCATTATGAGGAAAATCCGGACCATTATATCACCGCCCGGGCAGTAGAGTCAGCCCGTTGGATGGCCAGTGGCACCCTTGACTATCCAGAACATTTTGACGCAGGGTTAGTACCACATCCCGTTATAGAACGGTATTATTTTGCTCGCGGCCCCCAACTTGTTAACAGGATTGTGGATATAAGTGAAACCATTGACCAGAAAGTTGAAGCCAATCGGGTAAATGTAACGCAAGGACCCGGTGGAGATAATGGTGCACAACTAAAAGAACGCCTTGCAAAGGAAGGAAAATACCTGCCCTTATTGGGGGACAACAACGATAGTGCCAATAGAAATTATATCAAACATATTGTGCTTGACATTGACTCCCAAAGATTACGAGGAGTCCCGTCAGACAGAGAGGTAGGAAAACCGTATGGATTGAAATGGGCTGAACGATTTCACTATATTGGTCCCCAAGAGTCCAAATTGGAGGAGTACATTAAGTCGAATGCAGTGAATAAATAACTCGTTCACACTGCTACCAAATGTTGATTATATAATTAACCCAGCCCGAAGGCCCACTTTCGCCGCTTCACAAAGCCCGGCGGTTCAGGCCATGACCTTTTCGTCGAAGTCGTAGCGACAAGAATACGCGCGGTAATTGGTCTTCCCGCAATAAGCGGGCTCCATAGCTGACCTAGCTATGGTTTCGAAGTTTTAGCAAACCGGCTCTAGGCTTTACGGATTTTTCCTTAACTTATTTCAAATCCTAAAAACATGAAAATCAGTAAGATCTCCATTCTGCTTTGTCTGGCTTTAGCCTGCTGCAAGGATCCCGAACCCGGCTCGTTTGAGCACATCCAGTCCCTTACCTCCAAAATAGATAATCAAATGCTGGAACAGGCACCCGCTGGGTCTGGCAACTGGCTGACTCATGGCCTCAACTATCAGGAAGACCGATTCAGCCGCTTAAAAGAGATCAATCATCAGAATATCGATAGCTTAGGACTAGCCTGGAGCCTTGAGCTAGGCACTAAAAGAGGGGTTGAGGCTACGCCCTTAGTGATTGACGGGATCATGTACCTCTCAGGTCCTTGGAGTAAAGTATATGCAGTGGATGCCCGCAAAGGTGAGCTGCTCTGGAGCTACGACCCCCAGGTACCCGGCTATTACGGGGCTAAAGCCTGTTGCGATGTGGTCAACAGGGGAGTGGCTTTGTATCGGGGACATGTTTACTCCGCAACTTTGGATGGACGTCTGATCAAACTGCATGCTGCTACCGGCGAATTGGTATGGGAAGTGCAAACTGTGGACACTACCAAGTATTACACCATTACCGGAGCCCCCAGGATTGTAAAGGGCAAGGTAGTTATTGGTAATGGCGGAGCTGAATATGGGGTACGCGGCTATGTATCGGCCTATGATACAGAAAACGGAAAAATGGTCTGGCGGTTCTTCACGGTACCCGGAGATCCTGCCCAGCCTTTTGAATCGCCTGCTATGGAAGAGGCCGCCAAAACCTGGACCGGTGAGTGGTGGAAATACGGTGGTGGTGGTACCGCCTGGGATGCTATGGCTTATGATCCGGAGTTGGATCTTTTGTATGTGGGAACCGG
>JAOTYN010000576.1 GCA_029861825.1 Cyclobacteriaceae bacterium | reverse complement strand
ATTGAAGCAATTGCCAAGTCCTCCAAATGACGGTTCTGCGGCATCAAATCATTATAAGTCCTTCCATTAACGGTAATTTCTCCCTGCATGCCATTGAGTACTACCTCAATCAGACGGTTTTCATCACCAGTCACCCAGTCTGAATCAACTAACGGAGGAAATCGATTATTGTCACCCCGACCGTCTCTTTGATGGCAAGTCGCGCAATAAGAATTATATAAAATCCCACCACTTAATTGATCCCCTTGTTGCAAATGATCCAGTACCTCATCCGGATCTTTAATATAATTTCTGGATTTTCGCATTTCCATGGAGGCCAGTTGGGCTTCCCCAAAATTATCTTTATCCCCGGTATACATCACGCGCCAAATTTTGCCTTGGTTCGATTCGCTGAGGTATAGGGAGCCGTCTGGACCTGTGGACAAGCCCATTGGTCTATAAACTGCATCACTGGTATTTACTACGGTGTCTACTCCGGTAAAACCATCAGCGAAAACTTCCCACTTACCTGTAGATTTCCCTTCCTCATCAAAGGGAACAAAACAAACGATGTACCCCGCCTGTGGATAAGGCGGACGATCCGTGGAACCGTGGAATGCTACGAAAGCACCTTGATTGTAACGAGCCGGAAATTGATCACCATGGTAGAACATGACATCCATGGGGGCCCAATGCCCCGGAAAACCAATGACAGGATCGTCAAAATCACTGGCCATCCCGACGATTTTGCCATCACCTCCGTAGCCCGGCTGCAATACATTTTTTTTCTGCATGTGATCGTAATAGGCATAAGGCCAACCAAAGTTGGACCCTTCAGTCACTTTCATAAGAGTCTCTGATGGTAATACTGCCGCCTGCCATGAAGAGAATAGTTCGGGAAACATGGTGTGGAAATTGTCAATTCCATTGCCAACTGCATATAAACTCTCATCTTTAGGGTTCCATTCCATCCCTACTACGCTTCTGATTCCCGTAGCGAATTTATATCCATCAGCTTGAGTTAGACCGGTTTTATTGGCATCAAACCTCCATATACCAGCATGATTGACAAGTTCGGGACAGGGGTCTAATCCCTTGCCTCCGGGGATCCCAGCCGGACCATACAAGGACATGTCCTGGCAGGCATCAGAAGGAGAGCCGAAGGGCACATACATATACCCTTGGTTATCAAAAGCCACGGGTTTTGTGGTGTGCCAATTTTTCATGACATTCTCATCCATATCGGTAAGCACCACCTCAGTCTCGCTGGTGGGGACCAACTCTCCAGGTTTTAATTTGTTTCTATATATCCTTTTCCTGGAACTGGTATAGAGATACCCGTTATGGATAGTTACACCGGTTGCTGAACGACCTTTATCTATGTAATCACCAAAGTAAACCACACTGTCAGTTCTGCCATCCTGATTGGTGTCCCGAAGGCCCACCGTTCCTTTCCCATCTTCAGCGTTGCGCAGTTTGGCATAAATATCACCGTTGTCATTTACCACAATATGTCTGGTAGGACCAATACTGTCAATCACTACTAAGGCCTCAAAATGGTCAGGCAGAAAAAGCCCTCCATTGTCCTGATCACTCGTAGGAAGGTTTGTGTCGGTGCTGCAATGACATAGGGTCAAAATGAGCAATGGAATTAGAAATACTTTAATTAGATCTGTCATTAAATTCTTGAGCTTGTTTTCGTCCAATGTCATATTACGGGTAATTCTATTCTTGTTTAAAAGGACAATAAAGCATATCCTTTCAGCTGGTAGGTGGTTACTGTTGTTAGCATAGATGTGGCAATATCCACCTCTTCAAGAACTTGATCAGCCGTAACATTATTTCCGATCAGGGATTGTCCACAAACAGTAAGTTTTACTCCGGCTGCTTTTAAACTCCTAATCAATTCAACATTTGGGTTGTCCACATTATATCGATCAAAATAATGATTATTGCTCAAAACTACATCGTTGGCTTGACCATGAATGGCCAACACGATGTCCATACTCTGGATAGCCCCACCAATAGCATGAAGGTTTATCATGCGGGCTACATTATTTAAGGCAGGATTTAGTTTGTCCGGAGATGCAGATCCGGAATACAAATCAATAACTACTTTAAATTCCAGATCTGAACTTGGGCGGACAGTAGCTTCCGGAATATCGTAGATCCCTCCATAAGTTTCTATCACCGGGTTCACCATATCTTGTGCCAGGGATGGTGATAAAGACCACAATAAAATATGGAATATGAAAATCTTTGACTTCGACATTGGTCTATAGTTGATTTATTGGAAAGTTAAATACTTTTTTCAGATTAAGCATTCACATTCGTATTGG
>JAOTYN010000575.1 GCA_029861825.1 Cyclobacteriaceae bacterium | reverse complement strand
CATGGCTTCGCCCAATTTAGCCCCACTCTAACCTAGGCTTACCGTCTGACCGGTTTTAAAAGATTCATCAGCAGCCAGCACGATTCTCAAGCTGTTAATGGCATCATCCAGGTGCTGGGTGAGGTTCAGATCTTCCTTAATTGCTTTTAGAAAGTACTGTTGTTCCAGATCGCAAAGCCCCTGATGGTCGGGCTCACTGGTGGTGTCCAGGAACCGGTCTTGCTTAGTGATCTTTCCCTGTTCATCTATAATACTACGATGCACCAGCAAGGCGTTTGTTGCAGTATGGGCATCTACATTATCGGAGGAGGTACTATCGACCTGGGGATTCTTATCAACAATACTTACTGATCCTTTGGGCCCGATGACGTCCTTTACAAAATAGGCGGTTTCGCTGATCATGGGTCCCCAACCCGCTTCGTACCAACCTACTGAACCGTCATCGAACCGCACCTGGAGCTGACCATAATTATACATACCTTCCACCAGTTCGTCTGTCAAACGGGCGCCAATAGCACTAACGGAAACCGGCTTGGCTTCCGTCATTAGACACATAATGTCCACATAATGAACTCCACAATCAACAATAGGGGACATGGTCTTCATAAGGTTTTTATGTACGTGCCACATGTCATCACCACTTTGTTGATTGAGGTTCATTCGCATTACCAGCGGTTTACCCAGTTCTTTTGCTTGTTCTATAAATTGGGTCCAGGCGGGATGTACTCTTAGTATATAGCCAATTACCACTTTTTTGTTAACCTTCTGGGCCAGTTCTTTAATTTCCCGGCATTGATCTACTGTATTGGCTAAGGGTTTCTCCACGAAAACATGGGCTCCATGATTAAGGGCATATTTCACATACTGGTAATGGGTATCAGGATAGGTATTGATGCTAACGGCTTGAGGCTGAGTGGATGCCATAGCCTCTTCGAAGTTGTCAAATTCCGGATAGCCCCCAAGTTCCTGGGAGAGTTTTTGTCTGCTTTCAGGACCGCGGCTGACCAGGCCTACAATTTCAAAATCCGGCATTTTATGATAGGCACGGGCGTGAGAGGCGCCCATATTACCACACCCTACTACTAGTACCTTAATTGGTTCGCTCATATATTAAAGATTATAGATCCGGTCCATGCGCCGGGATATATCCCAAAGTCGTTCTCGATCGCCGCCCGGCACCTCGGCCGAACCCCAACCTTCATATCCAGCAGCTACCAAGGCTTTGTTTACTTTAGGCCAGTCACTATCACCTTCTCCCAATTTTACTTTGAATCCTTCCCAGATCCCTTGGTTCTTTTGCTTCTCCCGGCTGTATTCTTTCACATCTATTTTTAGAATTCGTTTTCCCAGAATCCGTACCCATTGATCGGGCCAACCGTATCGGATCACATTACCTACATCAAAGTACCAGCCGATCATGTTACTGTCAAATTGATCGATATAGTGGGCTGCTTCCAGTGGACTGATTAGGAAATTATTCCAGACATTTTCGATGGCTATCTTTACCCCTGTTTCTTCTGCAGCCGGAAGCATCTTCTTAATCTCCTCTGTGGATCGATCCCATGCTTCATCATAGCCCACCTCTTCATTTACCACAGCTGGAACCAGCAGTACGGTAGTACCCCCGTATAATTTACATTTATGCAAAGCGTCGATCATAGATTCGGTGCATGCAGCCCGCACTTCAGGGTCGGGGTGGGAGAGGGGTTTTTTCCAATGAACGGAATTTACAACTCCGGGTATTTCCAATCCGGTTTGATCACGGGCGTCCAGGATCTCCTGTTCGTTAAGTTCATTGGGACTGTCCAATTCAATGCCGTGGAATCCCAGCTCTTTTACCAACTTGAATTTATCCAGAACGGACATTTCTTCCTGGATCATACCGAACTTCAGACTTTTTTTAGTCAGCCCTTTGGCAGTTTGCCCGAAGAGTTGATCGGGAGCTACGCCCATGAGCATTGCTGCACCGGCGGTACGTTGAATAAAATCCCTGCGTTTCATGATTAACTGAATTTAGTGATTCCTGGCTTAGCCACTTCTTTTAGAGGCCATTTAAGATCCCAACTGTACTCGTTTAGTTCTGGACCTAGAATTTCTTGGCTGTTCAGGGCCTCCTCCCAAGTCAGTGTTTGTCCGGTATAAGCTACCATTCTACCCCATAAAGCCAACATAGTACTATTGGCCATGCGTACGCCGTCATTAAAGGGTTTTCCTTCCCGGATTGAAGCAAAAAGAGTGTCGTGCTCGTTTTGATACATGTTGGTTTTTTCACCTTTCCATTTCCAGTTTTCCTTACCCGTTATTTCGTGCTTACGGAATACATC
>JAOTYN010000152.1 GCA_029861825.1 Cyclobacteriaceae bacterium | reverse complement strand
AGCCTCTGTCTTCAAAATAACTCCAACCAATACTGCGGTTCTCTCCAAACCCCAGGATTGCCTCTTTATAATCGAAATGTCCGTTGCCCCACAACATCATTCCATAGTCCGACAACTCCAGTTCCTCACTGTTATCTGCCAAGTGCTCTAAAATGACATAGGCATCCGGGGCATAATTCCATATTTTATCTGCCATGCGCTTAAGTATGGCTATGCGGGAAGCATCGTAAGCGCTCCACAAACCCACATCTGTATTTAAGGTTTGGGTGAAGCCCTTAGAGAGGTCAAATCGAAATCCATCAAATTTGTATTCCGTCAGCCAGTAATAATTGACGGTATCCACAAATGTCTGAGTATAAGTACTCTCATGATTAAAATCGTTGAATACGTTAAAAGGATGGGTGGCATTCACATTAAACCAAGGATTATCGGCAGTGGGTTTGAAAGTATCAAAATCGAAATACATAGCGGCATAAGGAGCCGGAACGTCATTCTGGTTCAATACCATATCCAGGATCACCACCATCCCCATGGCATGAGCCTCATCGATAAACCGTTTCAGTTCATTTTTTGGTCCGTAAAATTTGTCCGGAGCTAACATAAAGGTAGGGTTGTACCCCCAGCTGTTGTTACCGTTAAACTCCATTATGGGCATCAACTCCACGCAGTTGAATCCCATATCTTTGATGTATGATAAGGTATCGATGAGTGTTTGATAATTGCCGTTGTTTTCTCCCAGAAAATCTCTAACCAGCAACTCATAAACCAACAGTTCTTCTTTAGCAGGCTTCTCCCAATTGGTGGTCTGCCAAGCGTAGGGTGTCTCTGCAGTTTGCAGTATTGACACCCGGTTTTCAAACCAGTCAGTGTTTAGAGCCTCGGGCGGATAGACTTTTAGATTGGGGTAGCTAGCCGTAGGAATTCCGGGGTCATCGGGGTCCAATATTTTATCTGCATAGGGATCTGCTATACTAATGGTTTCATTTACAATGTACTGGAATCCGTATTCTGTCTGGGGTGTTAAACCAATAATTTCCAACCAGAAATGTTCCCCATCCTGTCTCATCTGGTAGTTGGTACTCACCTCCCAATCATTAAAATCCCCGATTACGTACACCGATGACTTTAACGGAGCCCATAAGGACAAGGTGACTTTGGTCGCATCGCCTGCATCATAATTAATACCATCCACAATCCCGGGAGGGCGACTTTCCTGTACAGTGGAACCCCTTACTACATATTCGAAACTGATATCCACAGTGGTACCCATAGCAATGGCCGTGACCTTCACTGTCTTAGAGCCGGATGCCGGTGCATTTTCCATGTATGAAATCTCCGTAGTCCCCAGGGCAGTGGCCACCTCTATCTCATCAATACTGATGCTCAGGTCAGCGGTTTCCGAGCTGGCTGCAGAGATAGTAAAGGTCTCACTGGGATCTACAAAATGAGGAAAATTGGTAGGTTCGGTGACTGTCAATTCCAATTCACCGCTGGAGAAGGTCACAAAGACGTCGTTGTCCGATTGAATGTTATCTGCCCAATCTACACTTTTAAGTTTAAGGCCTATTTGATCCAACTCTTCAACTGTTGTATTAAAAAAATCAACAGGTGTAAAGGTGATCTCATAAATATCCGGATTGGTACTTACCTTAGTCATTAAGGCATCGCTTTGAGCAGAAGTGGCAGGGTTGACATTGGTAGGAGCATCGATGTCCATATCACCTCTTTCTATCCAAGTCCAAATCCAAACCTCTCCGGCGTACCCCTCCAGTGAAGTGCCCGTTACGTCAACCGAAAAGGTCACATCTTCATCCGCCTTTGGGAAAACAGGATCAGTGGTTATGGTCTGGGCCCAGATCGATGTCGTGACCAATAGCAAAAAATACGGCAGTAAAAATTTATTCATATCCTGTGATTATCTTCTTTTTTCTCCTCTCATTTCAGCTGCAGGATCAACGGTGATCGGGCAGGTACTGTGATAGTGGTGGCAAGATCAAACATCTTATTACTAATAATATCAGTCGCCCTGGTTTTGTTTTCCAATCCCTGTGCAAACCGGTCCAGGATTAGCTTCATATCCTGGTCGTTTTTGTTAAGTGCCACCATCACGGTATTGTTATCATGTATTCTAAAATAGACATAAACGCCATCCGATGGCAGGTAGTGCAGTACGCGTCCATGGTGAACGGCCCGTGCATCTTTCCTCCAGCTCAGGAGTTTTTTGACGAAATTCTTCGCTTCAACCTGATCTTTCGACAAACCGGCCTCCGAAACCACATCCAAGTTATCCTGTGTCCAACCTCCCGGAAAATCACTTCTAATAATTCCATGACCTCCTCCGTCGCGGTTGACCATCAGCACTTCAGTGCCGTAGTAGATCTGAGGGATCCCTCTCATGGTCAGGGTATAAGCCAAGCCTAATTTGAAAAGATCAAGGTCTTCTCCTAGTTGTGTGTAGAAGCGGTCCATGTCATGATTGTCAGGGAATACCACCAAGCTAAAGGGATCGGCGTATTGAAAATCATTGGCTAACATCTCATAGGTTTTAATCCATCCCTGTCCCCAGTCTTTTTCGTTTTCAGTCAGACCTTTACGAAGGGCCTCCTGCAGAGGGAAATCCATGAGACCGGGTAAGCACGAAGTATATCCATTGGGATTTTTCTTACCCTGTTGCCAGTAGGCTACAATGGCGGGATTTCCGTTCCACTCTTCTCCAACGATGTAGAAATTGGGATATTCCTCCCGGATACGACAGGTCCATTCGGTCATAAAATGCATATCAGGATAAGGGTAGGTATCCTGTCTAATGCCTGTAAGGTGGGCATACTCGATCCACCATATGGTGTTTTGTATCAAATAATTAGCCACCAAGGGGTTGCGTTGGTTGAGGTCCGGCATAGTTTCCACGAACCAGCCATCCACAAACCGTCTGCGATCTGTATCGGAGACATAAGGGTCTTGTATGGTAGACTTCTGGTGGTTGGTCTGCACAAACCGGCCATCGAAATTGATCCAATCCGAGGTAGGCAGGTCGGTCATCCACCAATGCTCCGAACCACAATGGTTGGCGATCATATCCATAATTAACCCTATGCCCTTAGCTTGAGCAGTCTCTGCCAATAACCGGTACTGTTCATTGCTGCCAAACCGAGCATCAATGCGGTAGTAATCGGTGGTGGAATAGCCGTGATAAGAATATTCAGGCATGTTATTTTCCAACAATGGATTGAGCCAAATGGCATTAAAACCCATATCCTTGATATAGTCCAAACGATCCATGATTCCCTGGATGTCACCCCCATGACGACCGTCCGGGTTTTGGCGATTGGCCTTTTCTTTCATACCCTCTACATTGTCATTGGACGGATCACCATTTACAAAGCGATCAGGGGTAATCAAGTAAATAGCATCTGCCCCATCGATTCCCTCTCGATCAGAAGACCCGGCTTCCCGGGCTTTTAATTCGTATTGATGTCGGAATCTAACCCTTTTTCCGTTTTTAAAGTTGATAGAAAAGGATCCCGGATGGGTTTCCGGACCAATAATGAGATCCAGAAACAAATAGTTGGGGCTCTCTACCTCTATCACCTGACGAAGCATAACACCTGGGTAATTTATCTCTGCCTGGTATTGGGAAATATTTTCGCCATGAACCAGTAATTGAAGCTTAGGGTTTTTCATACCCACCCACCAAAAGGTGGGCTCCACGCGTTGGACATCGTCGGCGTAGAGGTGCCCAGTAGAGGTAAATATGATCACAAATAAAAGGATCCAGGATCTTAATGGGTTCATAAGTTACAAAGTTATACCAGGGGTTAAATATTGTGGATTTTGGACCAAACTCAAATTTAGTTGGTTATTATAAAATACGAAAAACTAATTACGAATTGGTGGGAGGAAACAGGAGACGCTTCCTGCTAGCCGTCGCCAAAGGCTTTGACCGCGAGCCGTCATCCTAGCGGTTTTGGCGCGTCGGTGACCGGAGTCCGGCAGGCAGGGTGGACGGGAGACGCCAGCGGGGTTTATGAGGATTTTTAACAGCTTTTCATGGGGTACCCCACCACCCACCCTTTTTAATTTACCGTCTGTAGATGTCAGTAGTTGAGATTAAGTAAAATTTTTAATATTGGCCTGTCTAGGGTCGAGTATACGGTGGACCACCTTCTGCAACTCCTTCGTTCCAGGCTTCAAAGTCATTGAAGGCTTTGGGGGTTAAAGCGGATGATGCCTGCAGGCCGGCGGGGTGGACAGAAATTTACTTATGTTACTCCGGTGTTGGACATTCCTATAGACTTTCCGGGCACCCTCCCTCCATGGAATCAATCCATTCACGAATCAGTGCCACCCCTTCCTCATGCACCATAGATCTTCCTAACTCTGGCATCATTTCACCGGGATCCAGGCTTTCCATGCGGTACAGAAGAATAGACCCATCTGCGTTTCCGGGCACTATATCGTAATCGCGCCCCCCAGAACCGCTGCCGGCAGAAACGGGTGATTTACACACCCCTAAATGATTGAGATCCTGCTGGGATGTTGTAAGGAATAAGCCGGATACACCGGCCGGCCCATGCTCACTATGGCAAATCCCACAATTGATCTCCAGGTAAGCCAATGCCCTTTCATTCAATAACGCCTGGGGGTTATCCCAATCAGCAATTGTGTAGTATTGAGTAAGGTCAGCTTTTAAGCCCTTTAGGTATCCTTTCTCCTGCCACTTCATCAGTTGGTTTTTTTCCCCATCCTCGTACGAAAACACCTTATTTAAATGTCGCATTTTGGGACCTATAGGATGAAGTTGCTTTTTGTATTCATGGCAGCCCTTACACTGGTTCTTGTTGGGTATAACAAAAGAAACCTGCCGGTTCTGACCCCTCTCATCCAACCAGGTAACTGGCTTGACATCCCCGGCAATGTCCAGCACGGCATCGGTCTGGGCATCATTCCAAATATAACTCCAGGCCTCCCAGCCCTGATCACGCCGTATCAGTAATCTGGTTTCGATCATTTGTCTGCCTAACTGCCGATTGCGGGCGTCAAATGGGTAGTAGAAGTTCTTGATCAAAACCGCATTTCGGGGAAAACTGAAGGTTTCCTCTTCATGTATCAATTCAGCGCTGGTACCTTGAGGCATCCAAACGAAACGGGCTTTTTCTGCGTAATCGCTAAATAATGGAGTGACCAAGTCATATGGCAATACGCCTTTACTGGGGATTAGATCATGGAGTTCTCCTTGAAAGAAGCCGTATTGTGATAATCGTTCAAATGGTTGATCCCCTACCACGGGATTGGGATCAATTTGACATCCCGGAAACACCAGACTTGCCAATGACAGCGTTAGGCATCCACATTTGGCTGCTAACCTCATCGTACTATATGTTCACTTCCTGCAGGGCCGGCAGATCGCATTGAAACAGCCCCATATCGTTATTGAGCGATTTCATCATATCCTGAGCGCTTTGAGCTTGTGCGGCATTCAGGTTGGCAAACCGCAAGCCTTCGCCGTTATTAGCAAAGCAGGCCGCAGGTTTAGTTTGTTCCGGGTTAAGAATACCATCAAGGAGAATGTCTTGAGGTTGCCCTCCAAAAAGAGCACTGAGCAGTTGGCCGTACTCGGTAGTTTGATCTGCCAGCTCTTCACTTCTGGAAAAGGTATTATCATGAACATTAATGTGATAGTAGAAAGGATCGAATCCATTATCAGTACTAAAAGGCCGTTGGGTGAACAAGTAGCTTACAATTCCCAAACCCAAGGTCTTATGTCCGGTGATCTCGTTGGCAAAGATTTCAAGATCTCTATGGGCTACCACGGTAATCCCCGAACCAGGGGGAATAATATTGACCATGCCCCCTTTTGGTGAAAAATTTTGAAAATTATTGTCCCGGCAGACATTGTCGAACACCCGAACATTATAGCCAAAGGCCTGAGGCAGGTTTGGAAGGTTAAAAATGAGTATACCGCCGGTGTTATTTTCCGATAGGTTTTGGTAACAATCGACATTGCGGCTATTCTCGATCTCAATACCCGCTACATTGTGATGGGCATAGTTTTCGCGCATAATTACATTGGTGCATTGGCCAACATACAAACCGGCATCCGAGGCAAAGGAGGCTTCGCAGCGCTCCATCAATAGATCCGTACAGGAGACCGGATAGATGCCGTATCCTCCGTTGGTGGAATCAGCGCCATTGGTCCAGGTAACATTCAAATCCCGTAGTACCACGGTATTGGCATCCTGGATCTTTATACCATCTCCCTTGGAATCCTCTACTGAAAAGCCTTCTAGTGTGAGGTTATCCCCTTTCATTAAAAGCCCTTCAGCCCCCTGAATCTGTTGCTTAAAGGAGAGTATGGTTTTATCCTTGCCGGCACCCTTTAAGGTGATGCCGATTACACCATCCAAAGAAATCGACCGTTGAATACCAAATCTACCCTCGGGCATTACTATTATAGAACCGCTATCCGCGGTTATCAGCAGAGTCTGCAGGCTCTTTTCAAAATCGGCCGCATCCACTTGTAACAGCTGGGAGCCTTGGTCCTGGGGTGCACAGCTAAACAATAAAAGACACCCTATCCACCCCAATAACCTATAAATAAATTTATAATCCATAGTGAGTTAGAAGATGTTTTATAACAGGTATTATTGGTTGTCTAATTTACATATTATATTTGGCCCCTGCTAATTTTAGCCTGGCATGAACAACCGGCTATTTACTTAAAGTGAAGCTTGAAAATATTTCACTAAGTGATTGACATCAAGAATATTTGTTTATTAATTGTTGACTATATCTAAATATAGATCAGTTGAAGGAAGAATATGTAAAATGGTATTCCCCTAATCTCAGTAAAGAGATTGAAATGCTAGTGTTTGGACATTACGGTTACCCGGTGATTGTCTTTCCTAGCACCAAAGGGCGGTACTTTGAAAGTAAAGACTTCAAGTTGATCGACTCGGTAGCGCATTTGGTAAATGATGGGAAAGTTAAAATCTATTGCCCGGATAGCGTGGATGCCTACAGCTGGTACAATAAATCCATCCATCCAGCGGAACGGGTAAAAAATCATATTTGGTACGACAAATTCATAGAAGAAGAGGTGGTGAATGCTATCAGAGAATCTTTTGGTGTATCCCAAGTAGCGGTGGCTGGAGCCAGCTTTGGGGGGTATCACGCCGCAAATTTTGCATTCCGTCATCCGGATTTGGTGAGCCATCTATTCTGTATGAGTGCAGCATTTGATATCAGGGACTTTATGGATGGCTATTACGATGATAATGTATACTTTAACAGTCCCATAGACTTCCTTCCTGGGAGTGATCATCCCGATCTTTGGAAGATGAATATTGCCCTGGGATTTGGAGAATGGGACATTTGCCGGGATGCCAACTTGCATATGTCACACTTGCTTAACGAGAAAGGAATAACTCACTGGCTAGACGAACGACGGTGGGCAGTACATGATTGGCCTATCTGGCGCAGCATGTTCCCGGATTACTTAGCGCAATTGGCTAACTGACTTAAACACAAGATTAAACATGAAAAAAATAGGCATATTATTCGGTCAGGAAAACACCTTTCCCTGGGCCTTAGTTGACCGGATCAATGAAATTAGTGAACCTGGAATTACCGCGGAGGCTCTTTCTGTAAATGTGGTACAACAAGCCAAGCCTACGGATTACGCGGTAATTATTGACCGAATTTCACAGGACATTCCTTTCTATCGGGCTTTTCTAAAGAACGCCGCTATTGGAGGAGCGGCGGTGATTAACAATCCTTTTTGGTTCAGCGCTGACGAAAAATTTTTCAACAATGCCCTGGCGGAGTCCATCGGCGTGCCTGTACCAAAAACAGTACTGCTACCCTCCCACCAGCGCCCGGACGATACCGATGAGAATTCCTTCAGAAACTTGAAATTTCCTACTGATTGGAACTATATCTTCGATTATATAGGATTCCCAGCCTATATGAAGCCGTACGCCGGCGGAGGTTGGAAAAGTGTTTATAAGGTGGAAAATGATCAGGATCTTTTTGAAAAACACCAAGAGACCGGTCAACTTGTTATGATGCTGCAGGAAGAGATCCAATTCACAGATTACTTCCGTTGTTATTGTTTGGGGCGTAAGTACGTGCATATCATGCAGTATGAACCCAGAAATCCCCATCATTTAAGATATGTTAAAGATGGCCCTCCGGTAGAGCAAAAGCTCTTAAAAACAGTCCACGACTACGTAATCAAATTAAATGAAGCCCTGGGCTACGACTTCAATACGGTAGAGTTTGCTATTCGGGAAGGTGTTCCCTATGCCATAGACTTTTGTAATCCTGCCCCAGATGCTGATGTTAACTCCGTAGGACAGGATAATTTCGATTGGGTGGTGGAACACGCCGCGAAAATGGCCATTGAAAGAGCTCAGGCTCAAAACCCCGGGGGTATGAACCTTACCTGGGGTGACTTTATAAAGAATCAAATTAAATAACCATAACCATGAAATTTACATTGGGCATCGAAGAGGAATATCAGGTAATAGATCCCGAATCCCTGGAATTGACTTCACACCACCAAAAAATCGTGGAGGAAGCGGATAAAGTCATGGAAGATCAGGTAAAAGCTGAAATGCATCAAGCCGTGGTGGAAGTAGGTACTAAAATTTGTGAGGATATTAATGATGCTCGGGGGCAAGTGACTCATCTAAGAAGGACCAT
>JAOTYN010000574.1 GCA_029861825.1 Cyclobacteriaceae bacterium | reverse complement strand
CTTGATCGATCCTTTGGACAGCTCTACCGATGAGGCCTTCCCCCAGATAACCTCCGCCCCCTATTCCCCTATTCCCTGGGCCTTCGGTATTGCTGTAGAGAATATGGTGCCAGGTACGCCTTCCCTTAAAGTAAATCGCACGGGGCTTATTACCGTGACACCCAGTACCTCCGGGTTATTCGTCTTTGCTCTTATGGTAGAGGAGTTTCGAAATGGAGAGAAACTGGGCGAGGTACGCCGGGACTTTCAAATGCTGGTGGTAGACGGATGCGATTTCAGTACTCCTCCAAATGTTTTTGCCACCATAAAAGATGATAATGTACCCTTGAGTTCCATGGATACCCTGCGCTTTAGCTATGAAGACAGTAAATGCCTGGACCTGTTTGTTACCGACCAAGATCCCAATGAAGTGATTACGTTCAGAGCTATTCCGGTAAATTTTCAGGGGGAACTGGCCAGTATATTCGAATTTCCCACAGGTATCACCGAAAATTTTGAAGACACTTTAAAGGTAGAAGTTTGTCTGCCCGATTGCCCCCCGGATGAGTCGGGGTTGATGGTGGTGGATCTGTTAGCTATGGACGATGCCTGCGCAGTCCCCCTGATCGATACTACCCGATTGGTAATTGTCATCGAGCCTCCTCCTAATACCAAACCGGTAGTGGATCCCCAGCAGGTGACGCACGTAGTCACCAGCGAGCGGGAACTCTATGAACTGGTGATCAATGCCACAGATGCCGACGAGGACGCTTTGATCCTGGATGTGATCCCCATTGGGTTCAGCCTGGAAGACTATGGCATGTCGTTTCAGGAGCTGATCAATAATCCCGGGGCGCTTTCCGCGCAGTTCACCTGGGATGCCGACTGCCGGCGCTTTGATTTCGACAACCGCAATATTTTCAATTTGTTGGTAGTAGTGGACGATGAGGACGAGTGCCTTTTCAGCAATCCCGATACTTTGGAACTCAATCTGGTCTTTGAGCTGCCGCCCAACAACCGCCCTTTGATCACTATCGAAAACGCCGTAGACAATTCCATTACCGTGGATGTAAACAGCCCCATTGACCTGGATATTTTGGGCTTTGACCCGGATAATGACTCCATCTTCATTGCTCTGGCGGAGGGAAGCGCAGAACTGCCTCCGGGTGTGACTTTTACTCCGGTAGGTGGTTTAGGCAATATATCTACCAATTTCAGTTGGACACCCACCTGTGACGATGTGCTGGCTAATCTAGGTGGGGTATTTACCTTCCGATTCCTGGTGCAGGACAATAGATGTATAAACCCAGTAAACGATATCGTGGAGCTGGAAGTAATCGTTCAGGACGGAGAATTTTCCCTGGAAGCGGTGGAACCCAAAAACGTATTCACCCCCCTAAACAATGATGATTTCAATCCCGTGTACTTTGTGGATGACCTTCCGGAAGGTAACTGCGAGAACCGTTTTGAAGGTGTAACCATTTGGAACCGCTGGGGAAAACAGGTTTTTGAGGCGGATAGCCGGGATTTCCGCTGGGACGGCTCTAATACACCCCCCGGGGTATATTACTACCTAATCAAGTACACCAATAGCGAGATCAAGGGTCACGTGTCGGTGTTAGATGCCCAATAGTTGGCTTAAAATCCAAGCTTAAAACCCTAATCCTAAACGCAGGCCGCTCCTTTGGTGGGAGCCTTCCAACCAGCTGTGATAGTAATCGACTCGCAGTACTTTAAAAATGTGCTCCAGCCCCACTCCAAATTCCCAATAATTTCCCGCGGATTTTGTATTCAAATAATGCGCCGCCGCCACCGCCTGGATCCTGGTCTTACGCAATAAGGGGATCTTGTTGATGATAAATCCATTGAAATGGTGTTCGTAGTGTCCCTGATAGAAGGTGCTGGCGGTACTGTAAAGGTAATAGTCCAATAATTGATAGTTCCCAATTTCGAAATGCCCGAAAACCGTGCGGTTGCCGTTGAAATGTTGATAATCCACAAAGCTAAGACTGTCCTTAGTGAGAAAGCCACCCATTTTTAATGAATAGATACCCGTGCCCCATAGTCCCAATTTAAACTCATGGGAGATTTCGGCACTAAGTTTTTGAAAATCCAGGTCCGAACCTAGGAAATCCGGGAACACCGCCTGATAGGAGAGGGTCAATGCCGGGTACTTGCGCTTGATAATAAACTTGCGGTAGGGCCTTTTAATATATTTTTGACCAGGCTGCCATTTGACTTTCAAATTCCACAGAAAGGCCTGGTGCTTGGGAAACTCCGTAGGGTTCAGTTCAATGTTATCCGGGGCGTTGAGGGTGAACTCCCGCTCATCCCGGTCCGTGAAGGTATAGTCGTTGG
>JAOTYN010000573.1 GCA_029861825.1 Cyclobacteriaceae bacterium | reverse complement strand
CTATAAGATCTTCGGAATGGCCGAAACCATACACATCCGCAGTATCGATCAAGGTCACACCCCTATCTAAAGCCTTATTTAAGGCCTTCAAAGAGACGGCATCGTCGGTTTTTCCCCAATTCATGCCTCCGATGGCCCAGGCACCAAATCCCATAGTAGAGACCTGCGGACCAGATTCGCCTAATGGACAATAATTCATACTGAAAAACTTGAAAGCGCTAACTACCATAAGATACGCGCTGGAGAGAGCAATGGCAAATTCCCATTGTTTTTCGGTCTAATTCCAAGTTCTGACACTGTCATTGCCTACCACACTACCACCAATCAATCGACCACCAAAAAAGCGGTTCTAAAAGTAATTCGTGAGAATTGACCTACTAATACTCTCCATTCAGGCTTTACGATTCACGTACTGCAGACCATAAGGTCCTCAACGCTCGCATGTAACGTTTTGAAAGTGAACTAGCCTGTATCAGAGATAGGTTTGTCAGTCTGTTTGGATTACTGTTATCCATAAGGTCGGCGATCTTGACACGGATAGCTCCCATATTTCCGGATTCCGCCAAACGGTCAATGCGCTCTTGGTAGGAAATCACCTGGTCCTTCCTTTTGGTAACGGCCTCTACCATGATAATAGTGGCTTCAGAATACCCTTGTGTCCTTAAATCTTCTGCAGTCACCTCACAATCTTCCAGAGTATCGTGCAACAAGGCGGCAAACTGTTCATCCAAACTGGCCTCTGGAAAGAGGCGGCAAAGGTTTAAATGCACACGCCGAACATGACCGATATAAGGCTGCCCGGCTTTATCAACCTGGTTAGCATGTAATTCTGTAACCCATTTGATGGTCCCTTTTAAATCTTTCACATAAAGGTTATTAACAATACGATCTATATACGGAATATCCATAATACTAGTTCCTCTTGTTATATCTGCGATTCAATATGAACGCGTCTTATACAGATCCAAAAAAATTAGTTCCAGTCTCAAGTTTTGAACCTCCAGTACCATAAATTGGCCAGAAAACAGTTTCTCAGATCTGTAGTTCCAAAGAAACGCGCCGGAGGTTCGGGGCTCGGGGAGGGATTGGGGGATCCCCCTATATTATGTTATATCTGAGAAAAAATCTAAACCCTTGATTATCAAAAGGGTTTCATCGCTCCCAATCAGGCTGCTCTCTATTCGGGACCACTGATAGCTGTCTGCTTAATTTGGAACAAAATTCAAATGCTAGATCTTACCACACATCCAATACAAACGGGCTATGCGTTTTCTAACCTTGAAATGTGATTAGAGTCATTGTGATTTTTTGACCCGGAATTGTAAATTCGACCTACAATTCAAAAGTTCCTAACAGACAAATTATGTTACTACGAATATTAACCCAACTGGTGCTTGTTTTGCTCACAACACCCCTATTGCTTGCCCAAAACCAACTCACCCCATTAGATATTGCCAAGATCAAATCAGTTAACTGGTTCGAAATCTCCGCCGACGGCCAATATGCGGTCTATGGAGTTTCTAATCCTGCCGACCCGCTCAAGGAAAACAAATCACCAGACACCCATATGCATCTTTTGGATATTGCAAACAATCAATCCACCGGGTTGATAACTGATAAAAGTGTTTCGGCGGCAGCCTTCAGGCCAGGAACCGACAAAATCACCTTTCTTTCCTCCAACAAAGACAAGAAAGTAACCGCTTTATATCAAGTTGCCAGAATGGGAGGCGACCCTACCGAGCTTTTTGCCTACGACCGATCCATCAAAGGTTATCAATGGTCGCATGACGGTAATAAATTAGCTTTTACAGTGGCTGATGAAAAAAACAAATCCGATGCCCCTTACCAGCCCATTATCTTTGAAGAAAACTTGCCGTTTACCCGGGCTTATGTGGTGGACCTGAATACTGGAGACACCCGTCAAGTATCCGTAGAAGGATCTGTCTATGCTCTTGCCTGGAGTCCGGATGATTCCAAGATTGCGATATCCACTTCGCCTACGCCTCTGGTAGACGACTTCTACGTCAACCAACAGGTGTCGATTGTTGATGCCAATTCAATGAAGACCATGGGACAAATTGTGCATCAAGCCAAGTTGGGTTCCTTTGGTTGGAGTCCGGACGGATCCCAATTGGTAATGATTGCCGGTGCTAATATCAATGATCCTATAGAAGGGCGCCTGTTTATTGTTTCAGGTAATGGCGGCAAACCACAACCCATTCTTGAAGATTTTAAAGGCATGTTCCACCGGGCCCATTGGACCCAGAAAAATAATATTCAATTACTGGCCAGCGTGGGTACTCAAAGCAAACTGCTTTCCTTGAATCCCTCAAGCGGG
>JAOTYN010000572.1 GCA_029861825.1 Cyclobacteriaceae bacterium | reverse complement strand
TTTATCCCAATGGCTAAAAAATTTAAAACCCTCGCAAAAAAGGTTTACCATAAAGTTCCTAATTTGTAACAAGGCAAGATATTCAGGTTATGAAAGGCTAGAATAGATCATCAAATACCTTGTCGATTTCAGAAAGATATACGAGAACTTGTATACTACGTGGCTTTTACATTTGGCGGCTTCATCGCACAGGTTGACGGCTCATTCGAAGGCTTCCCATGGGATTGATGAATTTGTAGCTGATCTGAAAAAAAAGTATCCAGAAACATTTCCAGTTCACTTAGGTGGCGGTAGTCACACTAATGTCGCTTTGTCTAAACAGGTAATATCCCTTATCTTTGTAAGATGCGGCGGTTAGCAGTATAATGCCGCTGAGCGCACTTGCGCACTGAAAATTTTGATAAAGACGGAGGTACACATGTTTGGCAAGCGCATGATTCTGCTCCCCATTTTGGTGACACTTCTGAGTTTGACCGGCTGCAAAGAGGATTCGGTACAGCCGGGTACTCAGATCGAAGGCCTATGGGGCGCTCGACATATTATACTGGTGGCCGATAAAGCCGGGGCGGTGCTGGAGTACGACTGCGCACACGGCACCATTGACCAGCCCATGATCCCCGATGCTGATGGACACATCGATCTTGTGGGGACCCACACCTGGGAATCCGGAGGGCCCATACAGATTGACCAGCAGTTTGATACTCAACCCGCGCGATACTACGGAAGCGTTTCAGGAAACAGGCTCAATCTCTCAATATTTCTTCCTGATGAAGGGCAAGTTCTGGGCCCTTACGTGTTGGTGCAAGACGATCCGGGCCGTGTGTTTAAATGCTTGTAGGCCTGAGCAAGCTCCCCATTGCCCGCTGACTTACACGTCCATCCAGCAGGGTTAAAATCATGACCGCTGTTGACCTCCTTAATAGGATTCCATTTATATAAGTAAGTACCATGTAAACTCGGGAAATATTAGGAAGCGACTAATCATCATATAACTAAAACGAAAGGAGCTTTCCTATGAAAAAGATCACAGTATTGATGTTGAGCCTGCTGTTTCTGGGTTGTGAGGAGATTGCGGTGCAGCCTGAAGATCCAACCATGGCTGAAGGGCTATCGAATTTTGATGATGCTCTAGCATACGAGTCGTTTACTACCGGCGTATTAAGCGAGGAAGATTTAGATGCCGAAAAGCCAGCAGGCCTTATTAAAACACCGGCCAATCCCGTGCCCTATTGGGCCCGTATCGACCGCGGGATTCCTCGGGGAATCCCGGAAACTAAGGAGTGGGGTATCATTTACTTCACCGTTCGAGATGTAGAAAATATCCCCAGGGATTTTAATCTATTGGATTTCTTTGACCCCAGAGCCACTGAAGCTGACTTTGCATTAAAGGGGTATACTTGGTTTTTGCCTGACCATGAATTTCCTTATGTGTTAAAGGCCAAAGCCAATCAATCCCACAGTAGTCTTCTGGATTATCACCGCCGAGCAGGTAGGGGAGGTGTATGAGGACGATGTCATCACCATACCGGAGTTAGAAAGTAAAGATCCTCTGGTGGGCTATGCCCATAAATTTAGGAAAGTACTCAAACCATTTGGAGGGGGTGCGCCTGTAAATACCAACCATACCATAGCCCAGGGCTACCTTGAAGACGGCCGTAGATTTCATTTTGAATTTAAGGCACGCTTTCCGGGAGGTGTAGATGGGGAGTTTAAGGTGAAGATGCGGATTTTCTAGTTATTTAGGATGGCATCGCTGCGCTCGCAATGACTGCAGGGTGGATAACGGCTAAGCAGACAGGTGTATAACAACAACCCAAGAGTAGTTCGCCTGCGGTCATCGTGCGGCCTGATATCGCGAGATGTGGTGATCTCATATTAGGTTGCTACCAAAACATCTAAAGTCGCTTCACATTTTCTTTAGCGGCGGCCAGCAATACCAATTCATGGTTTCCTTGTTGCCAACGATGGATCAGTTTTTCATAATATTCTTTGGCAGCGGCTTTATTTCCCAAAGATTCATATACCAGGGCCAGGTTGTAGTGGGCCTCCATCCAACATCGCTGAGCTTCCCAACCCAAAGAGTGTCGGCCGATCAATTTCAAGTAAAGATCTCGTGCCTGGGAAAAATGGCCGGCTTTATAATGGCAATAGGCCAGTGATTCCAGACTGTAATTATTGTCCTGTGCGGCCAACGCTTTTTCCAATAGAGGGAGAGCTTCCTCATGCCGGCCCTGGGCCATGGCAATTTCTCCCTGCAAGAGATTCCAGGCACTGACATCGGAGGAGTTTTTGTTGTTTTTGCGCTGTTCCATAAGTTCTAGCATGATTGCCGCTTGGGTAAGGTTTCCC
>JAOTYN010000151.1 GCA_029861825.1 Cyclobacteriaceae bacterium | reverse complement strand
CTTCAATTCAGCCATCTTGGCCTCCATTCCCTGGACGTCTTGGGCCTGCTGCAACGCAATGACTTCTTCCCTTAATTCTTGGTACTCCGCCATGCCCAAAAGGCGTCCGAAATATTTATTCAATTCCATATGATCCAAGGTCAGCTGTTCCTGGGTATAGGTGCTACCCTGTATTATATAAAATTGACATTCACTGGATTTTCTAAGTGGATTGTTGTTGCGGGCCGCTGCCAGCGCGCCTTTGCGATGAAAGTGGTGCGGAAGGATCTCCGCGGGTATCATGGCATCCGGGGTGGGCTGAGTGCCTTCCTTAGAATTTACATCACCACCCTGGATCATAAATTCATTGATCACGCGGTGAAAAGTAGTACTATCGTATCTGCCCTTTTGAGCCAGACCAATAAAATTCTTCTTGTGTTGCGGGGTGTCGTCAAACAGGATTAATTTGATATCACCATATGAGGTTTTAATAGTCACCAAATAGTCCTTCTTGGGACCACAAGCCGACATGGACAGCGTAAACAGCATAATTACTGGTAAAATGGCTTTATTATTGAACATATTTACTGGTTCAGTTGCTTTCTAATTTCATCCAGAATTTCTTTACCCCCCTCTGCCAATACTTTTCCAGCCAACTCATGCCCTAATGCGTCGGCATCTCGGCTGTGGCCTTCCACTATAAACTCGGATTTCGCTTTCCCGTTGAGGCTGATCAGGCCACCCTGGATACGAAGTGTTTCGCGATTCAGGGTGCCATGGGCAAAAGCGGGGATACTGCAACCGCCTTGGAGTCTTCTTAAAAAGGACCGCTCCCCGCTAATAACCAGATGGGTATCCTTATGATCTAATATCGCGGTGAGTAAGGACCTTTTGTCCGCAGGCAAATCCTTGCTTGCCTCCACCGCCAGGCTTCCCTGCCCCACTGCTGGCACAAATTGCTTCAATGGGAGGTGGACCTTAATCAAATGGTCCATTCCCATTCTGTGTACTCCTGCAAAAGCCAGGACCACGGCATCCATTTCCCCGCTTTCAACTTTGCCAATCCGGGTTTGTAGGTTCCCCCTTACACCGCAAGTGGTTACTTGAGGATGATAGTGCGCCAAAAACGCCCTGCGTCTGGTGCTGGAAGTTCCAATAGTAAGTGGCTCTTCCAGACTGAGATCCTGCCGAAAGCTGACCACTACATCGTGCGCCTGTTCCCTTTCAGTAAAAGCTACAATCTCAAATCCCACAGGTAATTCAGAGGGCATATCTTTGGCACTATGTACCGCAATATCAATTGTTCCGGCTTTCAATTGATGCTCCAAATCTTCTGTAAATACCCCCTTACTACCAATCTCAGGAATTCCCACATGCTGCATGCGGTCGCCTCTTGTCTCAATAAGTACCAGGTCCGAGGAAACCCCCTTTTCCGATAGTGCTTGCGAAACCCAATTGGCCTGCCATTGAGCTAAAGGGCTTCGCCTGGTGCCAATTCTAATGTGGGATGCCATTTAACTTACCTTTTAGTAATCGGGATACTGTAATAGAGAGATCCAGAAAGACCATTTTAGTACTGGCGTTACGCGTCATATGATAAGAGGCCTCCTCCACCAATGAGGTTAGTGGTTCTATCTTCTCAGGTGTCACCACCTGGGAGAAGTTTCTTACAAATTCCTTTTCCTCCTCTGGCATTTTGATCAGATGTGAATCCCCATAGTGTGAGATCAATGTCTCTCGCAACAAGGTCAACCCAAATCTAAAAAAACTCTGCTGGGATATTTTGGGCATCTTGTGAAATTCATCTGCCCATTGCACCATTTGTCCGTAGTCTTCGCTGTAACACAGCCGCATCCAATCCTTAAATAAAGTGGCTCCATCTTCCTCCACTTCACCGGCCAGGCGCCGGGCTAATTTTAAATTACCCTCAGATAACCGAGCCGAATGGCTGGCCCTGACCTCCTCCACCCCTTCCTTTTGTAGTTCAGTGGTGATCTCCTCTTGACTGAACGCTCTTATAAACACTTTTTGGCTGCGGGAAAGAATGGTTCCCAATAGTCTTTCCTGATCCTGGGTCACCAATAGGAACAAAGTGCGGTCTGAAGGTTCCTCCAGTACTTTGAGGATCCCATTGGCTGCCGATGCATTCATATACTCCGGCATCCAAATAAGAATTGTTTTATAACCGCCCTCAAAAGCCTTTAATGATAGCTTCTGTATAATACTGCGGCTTTCCCCTTTGGAAATATTCAGTTGCTTGTTCTCACCCCCGAATACAAGGCTCCAGTCGGATAGGTTCCCATAAGGATCTTTCTCTATAAAAGTCCTCCACTCCTTTAAGAAACTATTGCTGACTACTTCTTTTCCAGATACTTTAGTTGTGCTGCTCACGGGAAAGACGAAATGCACATCGGGGTGAATGAATTTTTGATTCTTTTGGCAACTGGCACAAGTCCCGCAGCTGTCAGTGGTACCGGGGTTTTCGCAGTTCAGGTAACTGATGAAAGCCAAGGCCAAGGCCAAGTTTGCACTCCCTTCCGGACCGGAAAACAACTGGGCATGTGCTACATGACCTTTTTGTATAGCATCGATCAGTCCTTGCTTTACTTCCTGCAGTCCTGGTATGTCTTCAAATTGCATATTTAATAGTGTAGGGCGCTTTGCCGGTATTTTTCAGTTTGCCTGAATACTTCTCGTAAGATATCTCTTTCGACATCATCAAGAATTAAAGACCTACGTCCCATTACCCTGGAAATGGTATCGCATGATTTCTCAAAATCATGGATCCTATTATCAATTGTAGCTCCCCAAGACCAAGAGGGTACGAACTTTGGGGGGAATCCCCCTCCAAAAATATTGGCGCAAACTCCTATCACGGTCCCCGTATTGAGCATGGTGTTGATACTGCACTTACTGTGATCACCTATAATGGTACCGCAGAATTGCTGACCGGTTTCAACGCTGGTCTCACTGTAATAATCCCATACTTTTACCTCCGAGTAATTATTTTTTAGATTGGAGTTATTGGTATCGGCACCTAGATTACACCATGCACCAACTACGCTGTTTCCAAAGAACCCTTCATGGGCCTTGTTACTGTGACTTTGAAAGATTACGTTACCTACTTCACCACCCACTTTACACCAGGGTCCAATGGTTGTGTTGGGTCTCATCTTACCACCCAGTCGCAACTGGGACTGTTCACACATGGCAAAAGGTCCCTGTATGATAGTGCCTTCCTGGACCTCAGAGTTCTCTCCTAAATAAACTGGTCCAGATTCGGCATTGATGATGGCGGCTTTTATGGATACGCCCGGCTCAATAAATAGATTCTCCTTTCCATACACCACGGTAAAGGGGTCATCTAAAGGCTGCGATGTCCTGTTACCCACCAACCTCTTGAAATCGGCACGAATTTGATCGCCATTGGCCAGGAACAACTCCCAGGTATGTTTCAGAAGAACGGGGTTCTGAACATATTTTTGTCCTTTTAAATTCTGCCTCATCAGTTCTGCAACTGATTGCATGGCCTTGCTCCGTGCCGCCAGCAACACCTCGCCGGCCACCAGTGATTCTCCCATCCCCAACTGGCGTATCGCTGCCATTAATTGTTCGTCCGGACAGAGGGCTCCATTGATATAAACGGTGTCTTCTTCGCTGGTGGGAGGATATTTTTTACTGAGATAGGGTTCTGTTAAAAAATGCACCTCTTCCTGCAGATCGTGACGCCACTTCTCCGCTATGGTCATGATACCAACTCGTAGACCTGCCACTGGTCTGGTAAAGGTAAGGGGTAACAGCGACCTGCGAATCTTTGGATGATCGAACAACAGGATATTCATGGCACTAAAATAAAAAAGTCTCTCGGGAAAAAAGCATCCGAGAGACCTTTATAAAAGTATCTTTGACAGTTATTTTTTCTTGTACCGGCGGTTGAACTTCTCCACGCGACCTGCGGTATCCAAAAATACCCTTTTCCCGGTATAGAAGGGATGCGAAGCAGAACTTACCTCAACCTTAATCAAAGGATAGGTATTGCCATCTTCCCACTCAATGGTCTCTTCTGAGGACATAGTCGACTTAGTAAGAAACTTATAGTCACTCTGCGTGTCCATAAAAACCACCTCTTTGTAATTTGGATGAATGTCTTTTTTCATGGTGTCTTATTTTAACTCCCAAAAAGGAGGCACAAATTTAAATAAAGACCTCTTTAATGCCAAATATTCTTAAAATAAATAACCTGGTGACGAATGCACCAGATTTTCTCGTCAAAGTATTAACTTGCACACAGCTATTTAGATTCCCGATGCGAAATTATTTTTATATGATTTGGGGGATATTAGTGATGCCCCTTACGGGGAACGCTCAGAGTACCAACATCCCTCTCAACCCCGACTATTACCACCTAATCCAACGCTACGAAATTAAACAAGGGAAGTTTGCCCATTCCTTCCATAATGGTGTGAAACCTTACCGTCGGTCGGATGTAGCGGCCTTCCTGGATAGCTTGCCCCCTGAATTGTGGTCCGGAAAGGTCAATGCTTTTAACCTTGGTTACCTGGCCAACGACAACTGGGAGTGGAGTAACCCGGATGAGAGCGACAGCCGTAAAGCCCTGTTGAAGGTCTTTTATAGGAAGCAGCCCGATTTTTATCATGTAGACACCGATGAATTCGATCTGCACGTTAGCCCCATCTTTGATTTTGGAGTAGGGTTTCACGGAGGGGATGAAACCTTGTTTACCAATACCCGCGGAGTGGAATTGCGGGGGATGATAAATAGAAAGTTGGGGTTCTACAGCTATTTGGGAGAAAATCAAATTCGCTTTCCTGAATATGTACGTCAGTGGATCAGCGACGATCGTTACGTTGTGCCCGGTGAAGGCTTTTGGAAATCCTATAAAACCAATGGAGTAGATTTCTTTACAGCCAGAGGATATATAAGTTTCGACGCTGCGAAGTTTATAAATTTCCAATTCGGCCATGGCAAGCATTTCTTTGGCAATGGTTATCGCTCCATGGTGCTATCGGATTTTTCCAACAATTACCTGTTCCTGAAAATCAATACCCGGGTGTGGCGTATTAACTATACCAACCTGTTTACAGAGTTAAGGGCAGATGCTCCGGGCAACATCACCGGGTCCTCCGCAGGTACTGATTTTCCTAAAAAGTATATGGCCCTGCATCGATTGGGCATAAACATAACCGATCAATTAAATCTGGGAGTATTTGAAGCTATCATATTCGGACAGGAGGACACCTCCAATGGCACTTCATTTGAATTGGATTATCTCAATCCTATAATTTTTTACCGGGCTATTGAACAAAGCGGAGGCAGCCAGGACAACGCCATCCTGGGAGCGGATCTTACTTGGAATTTCTTGCAACGGTTTTCGTTCTATGGGCAAATGGTATTTGATGAATTCCTGCTTAGAGAAACCCAATCGGGTGATGGCTGGTGGGGCAATAAAATTGGCTATCAGTTAGGGATAAAGTATATCGATGCCCTGGGCGCTAAAAACCTGGACCTACAGTTCGAGACCAATATTGCCCGCCCCTATACTTATGCCCATAAGGACATCTATACCAACTACGCACACTATCGTCAACCATTGGCGCATCCTTTGGGTGCGAATTTCAAAGAATTTGTGGCCATTGCCCACTATCAGCCCATTCCCCGACTGAAGCTATCGGGCAAGCTAGTAGTAGCGAACTACGGGGTGGATAGCGATAGTACCAACTACGGAGGCAATATCCTATTGAGCTACAACGATCGAGAGATGGACTTTAACAATGAGATCGGCCAAGGTATTGCTACTGACCTCACCTATTTTGACCTAACCGCTTCCTATCAGTTGAAACACAACCTCTTTATTGATGTAAAGCAGGTGTTTCGTACGGTAAACAGTGCCCTTCCCGAACTGGATGAAGAAGATAATATAACTTCCATATCCATCCGTCTTAATGTGCCCCGCCGGGAATCCGTTTTTTAACAATCGCCCAGGGTATATCATAAAATAAAACTCAAAAACAGTAACTTGCATTACTAAGGGATAAGATCTCTTTATGAAGACGTACCTACGCATCCTCTCTTTTGCCAGGCCGTTGCGGCATTACCTTCCGCAATATTTGATCTTTACTTTACTAGGCATCATTTTTGGCTTGATCAATCTTACTCTGCTCAAGCCCTTGTTTGATGTGATCTTTCAGCAGATGGATCCAACTGAACTTGAGGGATACAGGTTGGCTCCAGATTTTAACCTCTCCGTTGATTATATAAAACATCAGTTTTACTATTACTTTATTTCCATCACCGACCAATACGGCAAGCTTGGCACCTTGGGCTACATCAGTGCAGTGATTGTGGCAGCCAACCTTTTTTCCAATATATTCAAATATCTCTCTCAAGTAGTATTGGCCAAGGTTAGAGCAAGAGCTGTAAAGGGTCTTCGAATGTCGATTTTTGATAAAGTAAGTCAGCTTCATCTGGGGTTCTTCACAGACCAAAGAAAAGGCGATATCACTTCCCGAATCACCAATGATGTACAGGAAGTTGAAAACGGCATTGTCCATTCACTGCAAGTAGTATTTCGAGATCCTGCCACCATTCTGGTTTACTTTGGCTGGTTGTTCTTTATGTCCTTCAAGCTGACTCTATTTACATTGGTGGTTTTGCCCATTTCGGGTATTTTGATCTCCGGCATTGTAAAAAGGCTACGCAAAATAGCCTTAGCCAGTCAAGAATCCTTAGGCCGCATACTAAATCAGGTAGACGAGATGTTCTCCGGCATACGCATCATAAAAGCGTTCAATGCTCAAAAATATACTCTGGGAAAATTCTCTAAGGAAATCGACCACTATGCCCGGGTCAATGTTTCCATGGCCCGAAAGAATGAACTGGCCTCACCTATCTCGGAATTTCTGGGTGTTACTGTGGTAGCTGGAATTTTATTATACGGGGGCAACCTGGTGCTTAATCAACAATCGCCTCTCGACGGGGCCAGCTTTTTGACTTATTTGATCGTATTTACTCAAGTGCTGAATCCCGCCAAGGCCATCTCTAAAGCCTACAGTAGTATTCAACGGGCCTTGGCCTCTGCAGAAAGGATATTTCAGGTCGTTGATACCAAACCCGAAATCCAAGACCAACCTCAGGCGAAGGATGGCTGTACTTTCAATCATGCTATTGAGATGAAAGACGTGAGCTTTGCCTACGAAAATGAAGGAGTGCTGCGTAACATAAATCTGAAAATACCTCAGGGCCGGACCATCGCTCTGGTGGGACCTTCAGGAAGCGGAAAATCTACCTTGGTCGATTTGATTCCCCGATTCTATGATCCTACTAAAGGTCAGGTTTTGATTGATGGTCGTCCCTTGACAGACTTCAAAATGGAGGCTGTCAGGGATTTAATGGGGATTGTTACACAGGAATCCATCCTTTTCAACGATACCATTTTTAATAACATTGCTTTTGGTAACCCCAAAGCCTCCGAACCAGAGGTAATTAGTGCTGCGGAGATCGCCAACGCTCATGAATTTATTCTTAAGTTAGAGCAAGGTTATCAGACCAATATTGGTGAGGGTGGCAGCAAATTATCAGGTGGACAGCGACAGCGGATTAGCATCGCCAGGGCAGTATTGAAAAACCCGCCTATCCTGATACTTGATGAAGCTACTTCCGCTCTGGATTCCGAGTCCGAGCAGTTGGTGCAAGAAGCATTGTTTAACTTAATGAAGGACCGTACCTCTATAGTAATCGCCCATCGCTTAAGCACTATCCAAAAAGCGGATGAAATTATTGTGCTGCAAGAAGGCAGGATTTTGGAAAGGGGAACACACCATGAATTATTGAACCAAAACGGTTTGTATAAAAAATTAAACGCCATGCAGGCAGTGTAAAATGAAAAAATTAAAAATAATTTTCAACGGGCTGTATTTCGCCTATTTGTTCGTTTCAGTATTGATGTTCATTCTTAGGCAAAACATTTACGAGCAGGTCGCGGACCTGGCCATGTTGTTGAGATTTTTGAATTTTTGGATTCTATTGGGGTTCTTTTTTCTGATTGTCATGTGGGTCATTCAAACCATCCATATTCGCTTTCTGCGCAAGGACATGGAAGACAAGGAAAAAGAGTTACTCCAGGTAAAACTGAAACTCTATGACATCGACCGAGGGACCAAGGCCAAATCATCTCAAGAAGCTCTTAACCAGAAGTCATCCTTGGCTGAGCATGATATTGAACACAATTAGCATACATAAATGCCATTAGCCAAATCCTTTGGCGGTGCAGTTCAAGGAGTTGATGCATGCTTGATCACCATTGAGGTGAACGTGGGTGAAGGTACCAAATTCTACATGGTAGGCTTGCCGGATAGTGCGGTGAAGGAAAGTGAGCACCGGGTGATCACCGCCATCAAGCATTTGGGTTATACTATGCCAAGACAAAAGGTAGTGGTCAATATGGCGCCTGCCGATATCCGCAAGGAAGGATCTTCTTACGACTTGCCCATTGCCTTGAGCATTCTACAGGCCTCTGGCCAACTCCACACCTCCGTCCTGTCTAATTATTTGATCATGGGCGAGCTTGCCCTGGATGGATCGGTGCGGTCCATTAAAGGAGTCCTGCCAATTGCCATTGAAGCGCGGCACAAAGGCCTTAAAGGATTGATCGTACCCTTGGAGAACAGCAAGGAGGCGGCCATAGTAAACAACCTGGATGTTATCCCTGTTGCTTCCATACAAGAGGCCATTGAATTTTTGGAGGGCCGACGCGACATTACTCCACTAGTTGCCGATACT
>JAOTYN010000571.1 GCA_029861825.1 Cyclobacteriaceae bacterium | reverse complement strand
AGCCATCTTCCATTTTCAAAAAGCCTTGAGGGCATTTGAGAAGAATCGTATAGATACTCGCGACATCCCCCACGGTAAAGCCTTGGCACATTCCCAGATGGGGATCTTGCGCTCTTTACAGGGTGATTACCAACGCAGTATTGGGCATCACCAGCAGTCATTGGACCTGCATCGTTCCATTTTATCGGCCGATCATTATCTTATAGCCCAGGATTTCCAAAACCTTGCTGTGGGTTACACAGGTTTGGGTGAAAGGGAAAAAGCCCTAAACCATTATCAGACGGCACTGGAAATGATGATTTCAAGCAGCGGCCGGGAACATCCGCAGGTAGCCCGCCTGTATTTGGACTTAGGGGATTTTTACTTGGAAAATCAGCAAACGAGCAAAGCCCTGCAACACTATCAAACGGCTTTGCAGTCAATGGTGCCCCAGTTGGCCATGACAAATTATCCCAACCCAAGCCTGGAACAACTGAGCTTGCTGCCGATTACTCTGGACATTCTGAATCAGAAAGGATGGGCATTCGATACCCAGTATTCAGTGAGTGGTGATCCGCGAGACTTGAAAAACGCCATGAGTTCCTATCAATTGGCTATGGACTTGATCGATACCTTGCGTGTGGGGTTCTTGGAACAAGGATCCAAACAAAGTTTGCAGGAGAACCATCTGCAGGTTTATGAAAGAAGTCTGGCAGCTGCACAGAAACTCTTCGATCTGGATGGATCCACTGCACATCTGGCCACTGCTTTTAGGGTAATGGAAAAGAGTAAGGCATTTTTGTTGTTGACCTCACTGCGGGAATCCACCGCCAAAAGTTTCGCAAACATCCCAGCGGCCCTGTTGCAGAAAGAACAGGACTTGAAATATAATCTGGCTTTTTGTGAGACAAAGGCTCAAAACGAACAGGATGAAAGTAAAAAATTAGAGTGGCGTCAAAAAGCGTTCCTCCTGAATAAAACCTATGATAGTCTCATGGTGAGAATATCTCAGGATCACCCCCAATATCATCAATTAAAATATAACACTTCGGTAATAGCGCTTTCAGCCCTTCAAAAAAGTATGGGCAAAGATCAAATGATCCTGCAATATTTCACAGGCGAAAAGGACTTGCATGTGTTGGCGGTGACCTCCAGTGAACAGATGCTCTATTCCGTTCCCTTCGACCAGAGTATGATGCTAAATGTAGAGGTGCTCCGTAGATTCCTTACTGAAAAGCTACCTTTTGACAGGGCGTTTTCCCGGGCAAGTCAAGCACTATATAAGCATTTGCTGGCTCCTGCCGGAGATCTCATGCAAAACCACACCTTAACTATAATTCCCGACGGTGTACTGAATTACTTCCCCTTTGAGATACTCAGTCCCTCAGCTAGCGGCACCGAAAGCAGTTATTCGGATCTCGACTACCTGATCTTTCAACATAACATAAACTATGCTTACTCCGCCACCTTGTGGAATTCTATGAAAGACCCGCCAACTTCCACCGGATCCGTGAACTATTTGGCCTTTGCACCCCAATTTAACCAACGGGAGGAGCAATCTGAGGATTTAAGCAGCCAATTAGCTCTCGCCGAGATCGTGCGGGGCAAACTATCGGAATTGAAAGGTACCTTGAGAGAAGCAGGAAGCATCGCCTCTTTCTTTAACGGTCAGTTCCTGCAAGGTGAACGAGCTACTGAGAGCCAGTTTAAGGAACGTGCACCAGCTTATGAGATCCTGCATTTGGCTACTCATGCCATTGTGGACGACCGCTTTCCCATGAACAGTAGGTTACTGTTTACTTCAATGGGCGATTCAGTGAATGACGGGGACTTGCACGTTTGGGAGCTTTACAATATGCAATTAAACGCCAAAATGGCGGTGCTATCGGCATGTAATACCGGATTCGGTAAGCTCCAAAGAGGAGAAGGTGTTATGAGCCTGGGACGTGCTTTTGCCTACGCCGGCTGTCCCAGCGTGATCATGAGCCTGTGGC
This sequence comes from Cyclobacteriaceae bacterium, assembly GCA_029861825.1. Taxonomy (GTDB): domain Bacteria; phylum Bacteroidota; class Bacteroidia; order Cytophagales; family Cyclobacteriaceae; genus JAJCYK01. The sequence continues at coordinate 394 of JAOTYN010000571.1, read as the reverse complement.
CTGCACAAGATGAGGCCACCGCGGATATCATGGAACTATTCTATAAAGGTATAGCTCAGGGGCTTTCCAAAGATCAAGCCCTGGCGCAGTCCAAGATCAATTACTTGAACCAAGCCAACGACCTCTTTGCACATCCCTTTTACTGGGCAGGCTTTGTGGTACAGGGAGATCCCAGCCCCCTTAAAAAATCACCTCCCCTGCTGATCTGGTGGATGGTGGGAATTCTTTTAGCCATTTCATTATTTTTTGTTTTCAGAAGGCTATTAAAGGTTAAAGTTTAAAAGCCTTGCCCCCACTTTTATCCTATGTGGATCTTTTGCCTGCTCGCAGAAAGCTGAGGTCCTAACATAACCTACTCCTTATCAAATAGTTAGCAATTTTTTTACCAGATACA
>JAOTYN010000150.1 GCA_029861825.1 Cyclobacteriaceae bacterium | reverse complement strand
GTGTTTGAAAGAACCTACTCCAACAAGGAAGAGATGCAGGCCGATGAAGAGTTAAAAGAATTGGGCCTAGAGACAGATAGAGAACACCATGTTGAAACTATGGTGTTTTCGAAATCCAAGGACGATAAAGGCCAGCACATCACTATAGACATAGATGCTGAAACAGAGGGCAAGAAAATAAAAGTTAAAAAAGTGATCAAGGATGAAAGCGGGAAGGAAAAGGTGATTGAAAGAGAATACGACAGTAAGGAGGAGATGGAAGCCGATGAGGATATTGACGTACATATTATCAAAAAGGGAGAAGGATATGAGTGGAGCAGTGACGAGGAAGACATTCACATTCACATCGAGAAGGACGAAGGGGAATCTAATACCAAGGTTACCAAAAAAGTAACTATCGAGATTGAAGAAGACGATGAAGAAGGGGGAAAAAAGAAAAAGAAGAAAAGGATAAAAGTGATCGAGGAAGAAAAGGATCATAATCGCTGATTTCCGATTTATTTAAAAAGCACTAAATTTGAAAAGGATGTCGGTCGACATCCTTTTTTTAATGCCTTTAACATATGGAGTTAAAAGATAACCGTTATCTAATACAGGGTGTTGAATTGGCGGAGCTCGCCAGTAATTACGGAACCCCGCTATATGTGTATGATGCCGACACTATTGCCGGGCAAATAAAACGGCTGCAGAAAGCCTTCCATTGGACTACCATGCGCATTAAGTATGCGGCCAAGGCACTGACCAACATTTCGATCTTAAGGTTGATGAAAAAATTGGGCATTGGTTTGGACGTAGTCTCCATTCAAGAACTGGAACTAGCCTTGCATGCGGGGTTCGCACCTGATGATATCCAATACACACCCAATTGTGTGGATTTTGAAGAGATCCGGAAGGCTGCTGAAAAGGGCGTGCAGATAAACATCGATAACCTGCCGATGCTTGAAAAATTTGGCCGAACTTTTGGTTCCAGACTGCCTTGTTGTATCCGCTTTAATCCACATATTATGGCCGGGGGCCACCTAAAGATCTCTACCGGTCATATCGACAGTAAGTTTGGAATTTCAGTATTACAGATTTCTGAGATCACAGAGATCGTTGACCGTTATGGGGTGACGGTAAATGGCCTGCATGTTCACACTGGGTCGGATATTATTGACACCGAAGTGTTTTTAAAAGGAGCAAGTATCCTATTCGGGGTGGCCATGCACTTTCCTGACCTACAGTATATTGATTTTGGAAGCGGCTTTAAAATCTCATATCAGGAGGGAGATCCCGCCACCGATATTGAAGATCTAGGCAGGAGGATGGAGCAGGTATTTGGAGAGTTTTGCGAAAGTTACGGCAGATCCCTGGAGTTGTGGTTTGAGCCTGGTAAATTCTTGGTTAGTGAGGCTGGGACCTTGCTGGTAAGTGCCAATGTAGTTAAAACCACCCCGGCCACGGTATTTGTGGGAGTTGATTCAGGCATGAACCATTTAATTCGACCTATGATGTACGATGCCCATCATGACATGGTAAATATTTCCAATGTCAATGGTTCCACCCGGGTTTATGCAGTAGTAGGATATATTTGCGAAACTGATACCTTGGGCTGGAACATTACGTTGAATAATGTTTCCGAAGGTGATATCATTGCCATCAAAAATGCCGGCGCTTATGCTTTTAGTATGTCCTCCAATTATAACAGCCGGCTCAGGCCAGCGGAAGTGCTGATCTACAAGGGCCAGGCCCATTTGATTCGCCAAAGGGAAACCCTAGACGATCTCCTCGCCAATCAGATCTTGCTGGATCTTTAAAACAGTTGGTAATTCCCGCCCCGACGGAATTTGGTCTTATCATGAGCAGGCATCAGCCTATCCTTGAAATACTTGCGTTTATTGGTTTTAAAAACTTGCGCAATGATATCCGCAAGATTACCTGCGCCTGTTTGCCGGCGATGCCATTGGGAGTCATTTAGTTTACCTTCATGGCATGCGGCTATTTGGTTCAGGACCTTATCCGCTTTTCTTGGAAAGAACTTATGTATCCAGTCTTTAAAGAGATGGGATATGGTGCCGTTCAATCTCACCAGGGCATAGCCAGCGGTGAGTGCGCCACTTTCTGATGTTCGCCGCAAGATCTCAGGCATTTCATGGTCGGTAAGTCCGGGTATTACAGGAGCATTCATAATAGCCACAGGTACACTGGCCCTGGAAAGTTTTTCAATTACCTGGAGTTTTTTAAGGGCACTGGCGGTGCGCGGTTCCATCTTCCTGCGCACCGATTCTTTTAAGGAAGTAATGGAAATGAAAACCTGAACCAGTTTTTCTGAGGCCAGCTGTTGCAATATGTCCAGGTCTCTCAACACCAGACTGTTTTTGGTAATAATGCTGACAGGGTAGCGGTACTGATAGAAAATATGCAGGAGTTTTCTGGTCAGTTGAAATTTACGTTCTGCAGGTTGATAACAGTCGGTGTTGCCCGATAATAATATAGGAACTACTTCACCCTGATATTTACTCAGGTAGTGATCCAGCATTTGAGGAGCGCTTTTTTTGACAATGATCTTACTTTCAAAATCCAGGCCCGAGCTAAATCCCCAATAGTTATGTGAATTTCGTGCATAGCAATAGGCGCAGCCGTGCTCACATCCCTGATAGGGGTTAAGCGAGTGCATCAGCCCCAGGTCCGGGCTGTTGGATATGCTCACAATTTTCTTGGGAGACTCAAAGAAGTAGCTGGTTTTCACACCCTCCCGTAAGGGCTCATCCAGACCTTCCGGATGTTCGGTTACCAGCTCGTGTTTTTCAAAAGGATTATGATGGTTGAACTGTGAGCCCCGGCCTTTGATCAGCGAATCGGTCATGTACAATTATACTAATAAAATTAGTAAATACTAAATAAAATAGCTATCTATAAAAAATGTATTTGTCGTAGAAACATTAATGTTTAAACATCGTTTGGTATGACATACGTAACCATAAGTATTTTTTAAATCCATAATTATGAAAAGAGCTTTTATATTATGCTGGGCCTTAGGCCTGGGATTAGCAGTACAAGCGCAGACCAAATGGTCATTTGACAAGGCGCATTCCAAGATATCCTTTAATGTTGAACACCTGGTCATTTCGGAAGTTTCTGGACAATTTGGGGCTTTCGACGGAATGGTCTCCTCCAGCTCAGAGGATTTTGCCGGCAGCAACATTGAATTTACTATTGATGTAAGCAGTATCGATACCGACAACGAGCGTCGTGACGGTCATTTGAAGTCCGATGATTTTTTCAACGCTGAGAAGTATCCCAAAATAACCTTTAAGGGTAAGTCATTAGAGAAGGTAGAGGGTAAAATGTATAAGCTGAAGGGTGATCTCACCATCCGCGATGTCACCAAGGAAGTGGTGTTGGATGTAAAATATGGAGGAACTGTTACAGATCCACGCGGCAACGTTAAAGCCGGCTTTAAGATCACCGGTAGCGTTAATCGTTTCGATTACAACCTCAAATGGAACGCGGCTATGGAATCGGGAGGGCTGGTGGTAGGAGAGAATGTGGAAATTGTGGGCAATATCGAATTAAAGAAGGAGTCCTAATAAATGCATAAGTGCGGGTTAATCGACCCGCACTTTTTCCATTTTATAGAGTTGACAAACAGCCTGGTCCAGCTCAATGCCAGTTTCTGACCAGGATGCCGTATCATTTCCTTGTTCGTCAATTCACCACTGTTTTTCACAACATCCTGTCATTGCTTTTCGTAAGCCTAAGAACAGATCAATTTAAACCACGTGTTAAAGTATTATCTGGTACTGGGTATTTTACTAATACAGCAAAGTGTATTATTGGGTCAGTATCGAGCCACCGAATGGGCCGATCGTGATCACTGGCAAAATACTGAAGTCATCCTGAAAAATCTGGATCTTTCTCCTGGAATGGCAGTAGCCGATATAGGCTGTCACGAAGGGTATCTAACCATGAAACTTTCGCCGGTAGTAGGAGATAGGGGCAAGGTAATGGCCGTGGATGTGGAGCAGTATAAACTAAACAAACTTGCACGACGTCTCAAGCAGCAAAATATAATTAATGTAAAAACCATTCTTGGTGATTACGATGATCCTAAATTGCCGTTGAACAGCTTGGATGCGGTAGTAATTTTGGATGCGTATCATGAAATGGACGATTACCAGAAAATCCTGAAGCATGTATATCGGGCCTTAAAACCCGGAGGCCGTTTGGTCATGGTAGAGCCTATTGCCAAGTCTCGCCTTCAATGGACCCGTAAAAAACAAGCGGGTAAGCATGAAATAGCCATGAGGTATGTGTTGACTGATCTAAAACAAGCCGGTTTTGCCATTAGAAGTAAGAAAGACCCATTTATCGACAGGCCTTCAAAAAACGATCGTATGTGGATAGCGGTAGCGGTAAAACCTAAAAGTTAAAAGTATCTTCGTCTTCGTCCTCGCTAAAATCGATTTTCAGGAAACCTTCATTGCGTTCTTCGCTGCCTTCGGGTTTGTCGGGATCTACTAACTGTAGTGACTCAGGCCGGAAACTGTGCTTGTAGGTCTTGCCCTCTTTGCCTACCCAAGTACATTCCACTAAACGTTGACCGAATACCGAACAAACTGTCATTACATCCTGAGGGTTGGTGATCAGGCAAACAGTATCTCCTACATTAAAATCAAACATTCGGCTGGGTAATATATCTTTTAGTAGCGGCTGAGAAGATGCGTCAAATATAGAGTGCTGTTTGGAAATTTCCCAGCGGCCGCAAATAAATAAATACAGTGTCTGAAACTTTTCTTTCATTGTTCAAAATTTTTGGTCCTTTGGTAGGAAAACTTTCCACCGAAGTATGTAATTTACCGGTCCGCCAATGCTAAAATTTATGGCAAAACAAGTCCGGCATAAAGGCGAAATTTGGGATATTAGCTCAGTTGGTTTAGAGCACTTGCTCGACAAGCAAGGGGTCGCTGGTTCGAATCCAGCATGTCCCACGAATAGAGTTTGAGTCTGGGTGGGAGTTTGAGTGTGGGTGGATTTAGAGACCCGTATTTAATCTGATCGAACTCAACTACACTCTAAAAGCATGAGGCAAGGAACAAAAACTTGGCGATATGGCCCAGTCTTCTACCTACGCTCCTCACTCTCGTACTAATAACCCTATTTATAAATTAGTACAACCGTCTTCCGAAAAGGGATACTTTATTTACTGGTATTCATGGGGTGGCAGCCACAAAATCAATGTAGACACCCAATTAATCCCCCAAAACCTCAACAAGTATATACTAGGGGACCCCGCCCAAACCCCTCCTGCCAGCCAATCCTGGGGTGTTAGCTGTGCAATTTACCAATCTGATTTTTCTTCCAAGTTAGAGACGGAGAGTATCACTATTTGGGATTAACAAAAAAAGATTTGGCAGCTGAGCTTGCTAACTGAATATCTTTATGATTATCGATCGACTGCCTGCACTACCAACTCAAATAATTTCATATCATCATGTGTGGTTCCCGATTCAGGATGAACAGGATCTTCGGCTTCATATTTTAATACCACTACCAAGTCCATTGAAGGAACCACTCCGATAATCTGGCCCCCAAAACCGCTGGCCAAAAAGGCCGGGACCCCGTCTACCAACGTAATATACCATTGATAGCCGTAGCTGTATCTTCCATAAATATCCGTTTGATGATCACGGGTGGAGGTTTTTACCCAATCCTCAGATATTAGTTGTTGGTGATCCCACTTCCCACGGTTAAGGTATAGAAACCCGAACTTAGCCATATCTCGAGCTCTTAGATAAAGCCCAAAGCTAGCTGATTCAATCCCCTGAGGATCTTTCCTCCAGGTTTGGTACATGGGTTCCTGATATTCGCTCCAATTCTGGTATACAATGGTTTCGCTGAGAGTATCAAACGCAATGCCCATGGGGTCAAAAAGTCGTTCTTTGGCTAAACGCCCCGGTGATATGCGCGTTTGGTATTTTACTAATGCCGTTAAAAAATGAGAATTGGCAGAACTATAAAAAAATCGAGTACCTGGATCCGATATTTGTCCTCGGGCCAAAGCCGATGCCACCCAGTCGTCCGAAAATATCCACTCCACCCAAAGCGGTCCCCCTTCGACCCAGGACAGGCCGGTGGTCTGGGTAAGAACATGTTGTAAGGTGATATTCTGGAATTCCGGATATTCTGGCATCAAATCAGCCATTAATTGTTCGGTATCACTCACGGTATTGTCGTCCATCATCATACCCACTAAAGCTGAAGTAAAGCTCTTGGTGACCGACCACAAATCAGTGCTTTGGTCTACTCCCCCCTCGTCGTAATATTGTTCATATACCAGATATCCGTCCTTCACCACCAGTAGGGCTCTGGTCAGGGGATCGTTTTGGGCAAATTCATGGGCTAAAGTCATCATGCTGGCATTCATATCATGATCCTCCATGTCGGCTGTTTCCCAGCCATCGGTGGGCCAGTAGTTCCTGTCGGTACTTGGCCAGCTATAGCCAGCCTGTGGTACGATCAGCGTTTGATCAAATTCCGAGCTACAAGAAGGTGCTAGTAGCCAAGGTAGCAATACCAAATAGTGCAGCGTGGTTTTAAATTGCATGACCTCACGGTTTAAAGGTTTATTGATTATTAAATAATTATGTGAGAATCCGGAAGGAGATAACCGCAACCCCGTAATGATTTGTGTCAACAAATTGAGTGTGAGTGTGAGTGTGGTGTGTGAGTGTGAGGAGTGTGGAGTCTGAGGAATGTGGAGTTAGAAAGTGAAGTGTGGAGGAGGCAACAATGGTATTACTGATCGCTAGTGGTGGCTGTGCTTAGAAAATTCTTAATAATTAGTACTATCCCTGATATTACAAGCGGGGGGATTCCCCCCATCCCTCCCCCGGTGGCAGAGTCTTCGGCCCTCTGCCGTTTACAGATCTGAACTTTTTTCCCTCAATATATAGAGTTGGAGTGTCAGAAAATGGGACCGATTAAAATTCTTTATTGTAAGCCAAATCACTCCAGTAATACATCGGATTTAGGTCACACCTGGGAAGTACTTAAGTCGTATCTAGGTCCAACTCAGGACCTGCCCAGGTCACACTAACTTGTAAGCCACAAAAATTAAAGCTACCACAAATAATACCTGCAGTAGGTATACCAAGGGAATGCACCAAGAAGGCACGAAGTGCACTCAAGCATTGCAGCTTTCATAAACTTTACTTTCACAATCTCTACCGCTTCTTCTCTACCGTTTCCACCCTAAGATTTCCTTCATGCTCAGGTGATCTCCAAAGTCCTTGCCATAGTAGACACGATAAAGTTTTTGGTCCTCATCGATCAGGAAATCAGCTGGTATCAGGGGTTTGTCGTTTAGAGATTTCATATTAAAAAACCCACTAAACATAACCTTGATCATTTTCAGAGGATTGATCATGGCTCTGACCATGCCCCAAGAAGTGGCTTCAATACCATATTTACGGTAAAGATCTAAGTGGGGATCGGACACGATAGGGAAGGGGGCATTTTGTTGGCCGGCATATGAGGATATCTCCTTTGAAGATGCGGCAAACACCGCGATGATGGCAATACCCTGTTGTTCAAATTCTGAAAACTGCTTTATCAACTGATGGATGCGTAAATTACAAAAGGGGCAAGAAGCTCCTCTAAAAAAACTGAGCAATACCTTTTTCCCTTTATAATGATTTGATGCTACCGGGTTTCCCAAATAATCGGTCCCAGAGAATTCTGTAGCCAGGCCTCCTGCCTTTAGGTTGTTCATGAAATGGTAGTTATAGTGTAGTGCACATTTTCAACACATTTTTCCTAGTAATCATTCAGTTTATAGGTTGATCTTGGTGACTTAGAACTTTGTCAGCTTAACAACTTAAAAAACTACAGTTCTTTAAAGTAGGGAATCTCCCAGAAAGGCATATACTCATTCCACCCTAAGCAGAAGGAAAAGAATGCATGAATAACGGGCGCCGACGAAAAGCTTAATAACAGATAGATTAGGGTTTGCTTTCTATTCATCTTCAACACCATCGGAGGTAGCAAGACCGTCATAAGCATGGGGATTGTATAATAAATCCACCATTTCAATCCGACTTGTGCTCCGTATCGGCCTATTAGCATGCCCATAACTACTATTACTAAGGATAAGATGGCTATAGTGCTTAGCTTCTGCCGGAACGCGCGGGCACTCATGACTATTCTTATGATTACCAAGAACACCAACAGTGAGGCCAGTACCATTATGGGAAAATGATAGATCATCCTTTTTAGATCATTTCTGTTAAGTGATAAGAATCCGGCTCTAGGCGTTGGTACTGCGGACGGAACTGGCCACCTCATAATATCATTGCCTCAGAAACCCTAAGACTTGAAATTGGTCTTAACTTGTGAATTTACCTGCTGATCCTACCAGAGCTACTTCGAAAACTTCGTCAGCAATGAATATCCTACCATCTTGTTCTTTTTATCGTAGGACTCCGACCGAACCAGTCCGGTGCCTTTGGCAAACCACTCCGCTCCGCTGGTATTGACCTTGATGGGAATTGCCTTTCCCATTTGCGTGCGCGCGGAGAAGGAGATCTTAACACAGTCAAAGGTGCCTGCCGGGGTGGTAATGGATTCAAATCCCTCAACCTTGCGATCGAAGATCTCTATGGTCATAGTCATAAGAGGGACCCCGGAGTTGGTCACTTTCACAGTAATGGCAGCATCCTTAAGTGGCATGTCGGCCTCCATATTTGAGGGTAATTCCAAAAAGTCCCCATCCACTTCTATATCCATATCCTTATATGCGCCCATCTGTTCGGGGCTGAGCATGGAATTCATGGATACGTAAAAGTAGTCCCCA
>JAOTYN010000149.1 GCA_029861825.1 Cyclobacteriaceae bacterium | reverse complement strand
ATTTGCGAAGAGTGGCCGTTAAGAAGACATCGATACAACTAGCTGCTTTGGGAGCTAGCAGGTGACGCCCCAATGCCTCGGTGATGTCCTGGGGCAGCCATTTGCTCGAGAGCAGGGGTTCGATCAGGTTCTGAAAGTTTCGCTTCCATTCTTTGCCGTGCGGCCTGACCCGGATACCATGCTGCAAGGTGGTTACACAATGCGCCACTTCATGCAGGTATACTACAAGGAATTCATAGGGGTTTAGGTTTTCATTGATGGTTATTGAATGAGTCTGGTGGCGAGGGTGGAAGCGGTAATCCCCTAATTTGGTGGTACGGGGTGCTACCACTTTTATTTGAAAGGAATATTGCAGGGCCAAATTAAGACAATATTTCCGCGATGCTGCAGGTAAATATTGATCTAGCGGCCAAGTATCTCCGGAATTCATGGGCCGAACATAAAAAAAGGCTTTGGTACTACCAAAGCCTTTTCAATGAACTTTTTTTTATTAGTTGGTGGCCTCTTCTACGGCCTCTCCAGCTTCTTCAGCAGCTTCTTCAACAGCTTCAGCAGCTTCATCTACAGCTTCTTCAGCAGCATCAACAGCCTCGTTAACGGCATCTTCAGCAGCTTCTGTAGCTTCTTCAACAGCCTCACCGGCTTCGTCAGCAGCAGTTTCTATAGTTTCACCGGCAGCATCCATAGTGTCGCTAGCGGCTTCTTTAGTCTTCTGGCAAGAACTTGCGGCGAAGATAAATCCGCCAACAATTAATAACGCAAATAATTTTTTCATTGTAATCTCCGTTTGATTAAAAAATGTAAGTTGCAAATATAACGAATTTCTGTTTCAAATAACTTACTTTTTCCTAAAAAACAGTCGAATTGGTACACCCGTAAAATCGAAATGATTTCTCAATTTATGTTCCAAAAACCGTTTATAAGGCTCTTTTATGTATTGGGGTAGGTTGCAGAAAAAGGCAAAAGTCGGCGTTTGGGTAGGAAGCTGAGTAATATATTTGATCTTAATGTACTTCCCTTTTATGGAAGGAGGCGGCCGACGTTGGATTTCCGGCAGAAGCTTATCGTTTAAAGCTGAAGTAGCCACTCTTTTATTGCGGTTTTCATACACTTGCAGGGCCAGCTCCAATACCTGAAATATTCGTTGCTTATTGATCACTGAGGTGAATATAATAGGAATGTAATCCAGAGGGGCCAACTTGGCCAAAATCTGTTGACGATACTGTTCCATGGTTTTGCTGTCCTTGCTGATCAGATCCCATTTATTGACCATGATCACGACACCTTTCTGGTGTCGGTGGGCCAAGCCGATTATATTTTGATCCTGACTTTCCAGTCCCTGTTGTGCATCAAGCATCATCAGGCACACATCTGATTCTTCCAAGGCCTTTATGGATCGCAAGACAGAATAGAACTCGATGTTTTCCTTTACCTTGGACTTTTTGCGAATGCCGGCAGTATCGGTAATGACGAAATCCTTACCGAATAAATTATAACGGGTGTCTATGGAGTCTCGGGTGGTTCCCGCCACGTCAGTGACAATGGCTCGATCTTCACCTAACAGGGTGTTCAGAAAAGAACTTTTACCCACATTGGGGCGCCCCAGGATGGTTAGTTTAGGCACACCTTCAGGCCTGACGTCCTCCGCGGGGTCTAGTAATTTGACCACCTCATCCAGCAAATCTCCGGTGCCTGATCCGCTGGCAGCCGCAATAGGATACACCTCACCCAATCCGAGACTATAAAACTCTCCTGCCATATAGGAACGGTCGGCGGTATCGGCTTTGTTGGCGACAATTAACACCGGTTTCTGTGAAATGCGCAGTACCTTGGCGAAATCCTTGTCCAGATCTGTGAGGCCGGTATCACAATCAACCATAAATAATATAACCCTGGCTTCATGAACCGCTATTTGTACTTGATCACGTATAGCCGATTCAAACACATCTTCAGAACCTACTACGTATCCACCGGTATCAATTACCGTAAAATTGCGCCCGGTCCAGTCTACGGTACCGTAGTGCCGATCACGGGTAACCCCGCTTTCATTGTCCATGATGGCCTGGCGTTTTTCCACCAAACGATTGAACAACGTGGACTTGCCCACATTGGGGCGACCTACTATGGCGACTATGTTCGACAATTAATAATTAGTTAGGTCAGCCAGTATATTTTAAGCTATGGCTGAGGTAAATTTTATAGTTAAAGAAATTTGGTTGGCCCTCAAGACCCCTACAAGTTTGCAAAGATCATAAAATCAAAGCTGAAATTATACCATCTAATCAACTTTTGCGGAGTGGCACTTCAATTGGGGCTAGTGCTGATCAATTGACTACTGAACCAATTTCCTGATTTGCTTCCTATACGCCGATGGGCTTTTACCACTGAACTTCTTAAACTGCTTATTAAAATGACTGAAATTATTAAAACCGCTTTGATAACAAATATCTGTGATGCTAGACGGTTGTTCAGCCAGTAGTTTGGAAGCGTGAACCAAGCGATACTCGTTAACGAAACGAGTAAATGTTTTACCGGAAACCTTTTTAAAATACCGACAGAAAGCAGGCTGGGTCATACTTACTACATCAGCTATTTGCTCCAGGGTTATTACCTTGGTAAAATGTGTTCGTACATAATCGTAAATCAAGTTCAACTTATCATTGTCCTGCATATTTACTTCCAATGCGTAGCCCTGAGCATTTAGAATCTGATACTCTTCCGAACCTGCCAGTGCCTTAAGAATGGTTAAAAATTTTAACAAACGATCGTAGTTATCGTATTGCTGAAGCTTTTCAATCTTGGCCCCCACTTTGCTTTTGGTTTTACCTTGAAAGGAAAGGCCCATTTTGGCACGCTCAAATAAATTCAACACTCCTGACATTTCCGGGATCTCAAAAAAACGTTCCCCCAGAAAATCCTCTTTCATTTGAACTATAGTTTCAGACCGATTTCCTGAAAGCCTATCTGTAAAGCCGTAATGCGGAAGATTGGATCCGATTAATATTAATTCCCCATTGTGAAAATAAGAGAGATGATTGCCTATATGGCGCTTACCACTACCACCATTAACATAGACTAACTCCACCTCAGGATGAAAATGCCAAACCGCTTCCACATTTTTGCAAGGTTCGGAAAATTGACGTACCAAGAGTGAGCTGCCAAAGGTTGGGCTTATCCTTTCTAGGGATGGCTTAATTTTTCTCATATACGGAATCAGATATAAGCAAAATTATACTTGTCTGCTAGCAACAGGTAATCCAAATTTAACCAATATATATGCTGAATTAACCTGTGTTAAGAAATCTTTAACAAGTTTGGTTAAAATATCACAGAAATTGGTGAATCTAATCGTTTTAGTACCAGTTTCCCCAATCTACCTTTGTCCCAGTAATCATTTTTATCTTAAATAAATTGACATGAAAACAATGATTAAAATGTTAACCCTGGCGGCGCTTTGCTGTTCATTCAGCCTGCAGGCTGCCACCGGCGATCTGGTAGTGATGGAGATTACTGGTAGCAGCACCTTCAAATTGGTAATGGAGGAGGTCCCTCAAGGTCTACAGATACAGTTAAAGGACCGGTCTGGCTATTTATTACATGAGGAATCCGTAGATAGGTACGGCACGTTTGCCAAGCAATTCGATTTGGAGAATTTGCCAGATGGCCAATACAACCTAGAGTTGGATTATGGCACCAGCCTGAAAGTGTACGCATTGACAATACGAAAAGGTAAAATATTTAACCAGCAATCGGATAACGTAGAATTTTTTAAGCCTGTTGTTCGGCACGATGATTTAAAACTTGCGGTAACGCAATTCTCACCGCAAAGCGCTGAGTTGAAAATTATCCTGTATGACGCAGATCAGAATATCCTGGTAGAAGATGTGTTGGAGGGAAGTATGTCCCTGGGCCGACGCTATGATCTCACACAGCTTCCATCGGGCGAATATAGGATCTATCTGGCCAGCGAGGGTAGAAGTTATTACCATACCCTGCGGCTTCAGCAACCATAAATACTTTTAGTTTGATTTTTAATCTGGAAGGAGGCGCGTTAAGTGCCTCTTTTTTTTTGGCCTTGGTTAGGAATGGTAGCAACAGAGTTATTAAATTAATTGCATAAGCTCCGATCGATATGAGACACTTAACCATTATATGCCTGTGGTGCAGCCTAACTTTGCAGGCCCAACAGGCAACCCAGACAGAAAACGTATTTCTCATCACCCTGGATGGCTTACGTTGGCAGGAACTGTTTAGTGGAGCTGACAGTAGTCTAATTATCGATGAGGATTACGTTGGTGATCCGGAAGCTCTGCAACAGTTGTTCTGGAGGGATACCGAGGAACAACGTCGCGAGACATTGATGCCTTTTTTCTGGCATGAAATCGGCGTACAGGGCCAGTTGCTCGGTAATCGTACTTTGGGCAGTAAAGTAAACTGCACCAATCAACAGTGGTTTTCTTACCCCGGGTACAATGAAATTCTCAGTGGGTTTGCCGATGACCAACGTATCAACAGCAATGATAAGATGCCTAATCCCAACAAGACAGTCTTGGAATTCCTTCACAACCAAGAGAAATTTAAAGGTAAAGTGGCTGCTTTCGGCTCCTGGGACGTCTTCCCTTTTATTGTCAATGAAGAGCGCAGTGGGATCCCGGTAAATGCCGGCTTTGAACAAAACCCTTCCCCTCCCACTCCCAAAGAGGCCTTTTTAGATGAATTGCAGCAACAGATACCCAGTCCCTGGAGTACCGTGCGATTCGATGCTTTTACTCACCACTACGCCATGGAGTACTTAAAAAAGAACACCCCTAGATTGCTGTACATTGCCTACGGTGAAACCGACGACTTCGCTCATGAAGGCCATTACGATGCTTATCTCAAATCCGCTCACCAAACTGATGCCTTTATTAAGGAATTATGGGAGTTCGCCCAGTCCCATCTCCAATACCGAGATAAAACTACTTTAATTATCACCACCGACCACGGCAGGGGTACCATACCTAAAGAAACCTGGCGCAGTCATGGGGCCAAGATCGAGGGTGCGGATGAGATTTGGATAGCCATATTAGGTCCGGATACCGAACCTCTGGGTGAGGTGAACCAGGATACCCAGTTCTATCAAAATCAGGTGGCCGCAACCTTGTCAGCTTTATTGGGCGTGGAATATAAAGGAGATAAGATCGGGAAAACTATTGATTTAGCTATAGAAGGTGGACGGTAGACGCCTGCGGTTTTATGCTGTGAATAAGAAATTTCTCCTTTTCCGTAATAATTCGGGGGGGCGTAATAATTCGGGGGGGAGCCCCCCACCTACCCGTTTTTAAATTACTAACTGAGCGTATCAATGGATGGGATTACCAAAAATTATTTTGTAGTAGAGTGGTTTAGCGGTGCTCTTTGCATTCTTTGAGCACTTTTAAGTATCAGAGGCATATGATGAACCAATAAAAAAACCCTGTCGTTTCCGACAGGGTTCCTCACGGCTAGTAGTTTCGATAAAAGTTTCGGATCTTCTGCGTGATCTGTCCGTATATGGGCTGGGTAAAGGCCACAAACAGATCCTGCGGTGCCGGCGGTGGTGCTTCTCTAAGTTTGACAATTTCTTTAAAATAATCGTCTAAGGCTCTTTCATCACCATTGAAATAACCCCACTCGGTGTACCAAACAAATTCTCCGGGCATCTTCTCGTGAGTAAGCACGCGCTTGGAATGGAAATCAATAATTTTGAAGTCCATTAGTCCGCTTGAATTAAGTGATTTGTGGAAAACATGCATGGTGGCTTTCACTGTACCATACACTTTTTGAGTTTTGGGCTTATTGTCCGGTAGTTGGTCCACGCCATTGTTGCCGTAAGTATCGGTGGTGGAACCTGAGTTGTTGTTTTGATCACTACCGGACCCTGAGGTTGATGAAGTACCTGAGTCCGTAGAGCCGGATGAGGACGACCCGGAGTCGTTTCCTTGATTTCCTTGATCATCTTGGGAATCACTGGAACCACTAGAGTCTTGCCCCTGGTTGCTATCGGAACCCTGGGACTGACCGTCGTTTCCGGATGAATCACTTTGATCCTGTTTCTTGTCCTGCTTGGGCTCTTTCTGAGGATCAGTTTGACCCTGACAAGGACCCTGCACATCACCATGATCCAAATGGTGCTGTAATGCGTTTTGAGAAACGGTAATGGTATTGGTGGTTCCTAAACTACCGGGGATCTTATGACAAATAGTTACTTTCTTATCCTTGCCGGAATTCTCATCCCAGTTCAACGCGGACTCCAGGACAGGGGTGGTTTCCTGATATCTGAGTAAATCACTCCCGCTGATGTTAGCAGCAAGCGCATCGGACATATCCACTTGATGGTGAGCTTTAATAACTGCCAGCACTACGCTGTCCCTGGTTAATTGTATCTCTTTTTCTTTCATATAAACCTGTCCCAATACGAAATCATCGAACTGCAGTTGGATGATTTGATCCGGTTCTTTCAACCCTATATTCTTAGCCTCCTCGTAGGAATAGAATTGGACAAATTCATTAACCGGCATGGTCTCCACAAATTCCATGATCTTATTTTCAAAGAACTCATTGGATATTTGCAGGTTGCGTGAATGCATAGGTATGGGCTCCACCAGCACTTTCAGAGTTGCCAGCCATTTGGCTTCAACAATTTTGTCCCGTACCTCTCTATAATCTCCCAAAAGGCTTATTACCTTATCGAAATGCCGAAAAGCTTCTCTGGCCTCGTAGCGGTCATGGTTTTCGCGGGCGCGGGCCAATATTTGCTCACCTTTTTCATATCGGATGTCCGCAGCCAATCGCTTGGCTTCGTTTAACTCACCCTGATAGCTGACAGCATTGGGAACAATGCGCATACAAGCTGGGCAACGGCTAAGCTCATTGTACAAGTAATTGATTTGTTGATACTCATTGACCACGCGTTCCCATTTGAACTCATCGGTAGAACTCTTAGCTCTTTGGATATTGTCCAGATGCCAATTGAGAGTAAGCGGGTAAGAATCCCGCAAAGTTTGTGCAGCTTTTTTGCTATTGGGATTCTTGCGTAAACGATGTATGGCTTTTAGTACCGCTTCATCGTAATTTCCACGCTCATAAGCCTGTTTACCGGAGCTACAGCTTTCAACCATTACCGCGGCTATTAAAATCATCAAAGGAAATAGTAACTTTTTCATCATTAGCATTGATTCATTGCACTTGCTGTTTACAGGTTAAAATTGACGCTTAACTCCCTGACATTCAACAGAGGTAGAACTCATTACCTACCGATGTAGGGTTTGCCGTAAATTTCCATTATTACAACCTCCAATAAGGATTCTACAACTATTCACTTCCCAATCCAGTATATAACCATATGAAGAGACGGCAATTTGTGCATAATCTCCTGCTGGGCAGCAGTGCTCTGATGAGCCTTCCCTCCTTTTCATGGAAACCGACTGAGCAACCTCTAAATATTTTGATACTTGGCGGTACTCAGTTTGTTGGCCCGGCGCTGGTAAAAACGGCCATAGCGAGAGGTCACCAAGTATCTTTACTGAATCGAGGAGTTACGGATCCAGATTTATTTCCAGAATTACCTCTGATAAAGGCCGACCGCCTAAAAGGTATTGAGGCGTATAACAGCAGTAGGGACCAGCCCTGGGATGTAATCATTGATGTGTGGCCTGAAAAATCCCAGCTGGTAGACGAGGCTACTCAAGCCTATGCCCATCAAGGCAGTTATTATGTATTTATTTCCAGCATAGCAGTTTATGAAAATTTCCAGGAAGTGGGATTGCACGAAGCCTCATCCACAGTTTCATTGGAGGCCGATCCCAGCCAATGGTATTATTCCGAAGAAAAGTTAAAGGCGGAACAACTGGTGGCCCAAAGATTTCCCAACAAGCACCTTATCTTGCGCCCCGGCCCTATTAAGGGATGGCGGGACCCTGCGCTGGATCTATTATACTGGTTGGTAAAATTGAAAAGAAATGAATCCATGTTACTACCGGGATCAGGAGATGACCCCTTGCAGTTTATCGATGTAAAAGCCGTGGCCCAGTTTGCCCTGATGGGCGTTGAGCAGAGACTGCAGGGTGTCTATAATACCACCGGCCCCCAAAATGAACAACTTACTTGGAAAGAGTTTATTGATATCGCAAAAACACACCTTAACTCGAATTCTAAAATGTTCTGGGCCCCGGAATCTTTTTTACAGGCCCAGCAGGTGCGCTCTTTCGAAGATCTGCCTTTGTGGGCTCCGATTTCAGAAGATGCGGGGTTCATGCAGGTCAATATGGACAAGGCTCAGAAAGCGGGTTTCCAACATATCAATATCCAGGATACATTCGAAGATTGCCTTTTCTGGTTTGAACAAAACTACTCATTTGAACATAAGTTTGGCGTTTCTCAGGGTTCGGTAGGCTTAACCAGGGAAAAAGAGCTGGAACTTATTGCGATGCTATAATTCTTGGAGTCCGGATAGTCGAACAATCACTAAAGTTAAGTGTTTTGTCTAAAATGGATCGATGAATGAGACGACCCTGGAACATAGTAAATAGTCCGGTTTATGCTCTTCTGACTAGCAATGGCGCAGAGTTTAACGCCAATATA
Organism: Cyclobacteriaceae bacterium; assembly: GCA_029861825.1. Classification (GTDB taxonomy): domain Bacteria; phylum Bacteroidota; class Bacteroidia; order Cytophagales; family Cyclobacteriaceae; genus JAJCYK01. The sequence continues at coordinate 233 of JAOTYN010000149.1, read as the reverse complement.
TGCACCTATGTGATGGCGGTGAGTCGCAAGCCAAAATTATATGCCCTGGCCCTGGAGCATCATTCTAAAACACTAGACTTGCTGGAAGAAAACCCGCAGACGGTGCTACAAATGCTCACCAAGCAGCAGATTTGGCTGGTAGCGCCTCTTGGTAAAAAATCTGGATTTAAATTCTCCAAAAGGGATTACCTTGAGAAAAATTACGGTTTAAGTAATTGGCAGTGCTGGCCCAT